>CAMYVI010000200.1 GCA_947302185.1 uncultured Lachnospiraceae bacterium | reverse complement strand
GGAAGGTGCTTCGCACCATGCGCGGCGCGGCAAGAACGCCGAGGCGTTCTTGATCCATTCGGTGTTCAGATATCGAACATGATTTTGGTATAGAACCTGTCGCCCATGAGGAGCTCGAAGGCCTTCTCATAGTCCTCAAGCTTAAAACTGTGCGTCACGATCTCGTCGGCAGGAATCAGTCCTTCTTCCATGTACTTGATCACATCATGCCAGTCGTTGTCACCGGGGGCATAGCCTGCATTCCATGTCCCGTGAATAGTCAGTTCATTCCGCAGGATCTTCCAGAAAGCATTTCTGTCGAATGAAATAGTCTCTTCCGGATTTCCGGTGAAAACTATATGAGTACCTTTTCCGGCTGCCTGAAGAGCGTAGTTGCAGGCGAGCGAATTACCTGCCATCTCCAGGACGACATCCGACATGTCGCCCTCTGTAAGCTGGGATACCGCTTCCTGTACATCCCAATTTTTCGCATTGATCACATGGTTCGCAACGCGGGATGCATTCATAACTTTTTCTTTTGAGTGACCGACCATGATGACCTTGGAGGCTCCTCGGACTCTGGCTATACAGGCTGCGAGGAGCGCAATCGTACCGGTTCCGATAATTGTGACGACGTCGCCCGTCTTCATTTTTGCGCGTTTTAAAGCGTGGCTCGCAACGGTTGCCGGTTCGCAAAGAGCTGCCATATGGTAGTCCATATCATCGGGCAGGATATTGATATTAAAAACCGGGACGGCGAGATATTCGGCAAATCCGCCGTCTCGTCTTGAACCGAAATAATCGTAATGCTCGCACTGAGCATACTTTCCCTGACGGCACGGTTCACACTGGCGGCAGGGGAGGAGCGGGAAAATGGCTACTTTTTTTCCCAGAAGCTCGTCCCTGGAGCCCGGACCCAGCCCCACGATCTCGCCGGCTATCTCATGGCCGGGGATCGTCGGAAAATGATACGTTCCGTTCAGAAATAATCTCGCTTTGTCGCTGCTGCAGATACCGCAAGCGTGAATCCTGACCAGGACTTCGCCGCGTCCCGGAACCGGCGTCTCCACTTCCTTATATGTAAGTTTTCCTATATCTTCAAGTACTAATGCTTTCAAAGAGTTCCAGATCCTCCTTTGTCGTTATTTTTATATTACTTCGGCTGCCGGGGACCAGATGGATATTCATGCCGTCTGCCACGGCTATCTGTGTGCTTCCGCGAAGTTCTCTGACTCCTTCAGGTCCTGCCTTTAAGTGAGCTGAGTAGTATTTGCCGAAAAGAAATGATTCAGGCGTCTGTCCGGCAACAAGTGCGTCCCGCGGTACCTGCTCATCGATAGTATCCCCGTCGAAGCTCAGATAGCAGGTATCGGTGACCGGAAGAAAGGGCATAATGCCGTCCCATTTCGGGAAACCCGTCAGCGTGTCCGTTATGATGCGGTCGGATACGCACGGCCTTACTGCGTCGTGAATGCTGACGACATCGTTTTCGTCGGCATATGCAGATAGGGCTGTGAGACCGTTGAAAATCGAAAGCTGTCTTGTCTCACCTGCGGGAGCAAAACCTCTGAATTTTGAAATGCCCTCCTTATTAATAAGACTGTTCAGATAGTCATACCATTTCGGGTCTGCAACGATGGTGATCGTGTCGGCAAGAGGATGCCTTTCGAATTTTGTCAGGCAGTAGGCAATAATGGGCCTGCCTCCGACTTCGATATACTGTTTGGGGAGTGTTCCGAGCTGCATCCGGGTACCGACGCCGCCGGAAACGATTAAAATATGATTCACAGGACCTCCGATCGATGTGTGCCCGCCGCAAGTCTGATTTGCTCGCTTCGTATGCAATGGCGGAGCTGTTATTTTCTCAAAGAGATTGGGCTTATCAGTATATGGCATTATATCAAATGTCGGATGAAAAGTCATCATTGGCGTATGGACTTGAAAATAATTAATGCAATTCGGACATGGGGGCTGACAGCACTTTACTGTGAAGCGACAGCATCTCACCGTGCGGCGGGGAATGCAGGCGATGATTATGTGATGCCGGAAATCGGGAAGAAGATGAGGAATTTCGATGAGAATCAGGCTATACTTTTTTGAAACAATACGGTATCATACAATTTGCATAGTTACAATTAATCCGCATAAATGTGCGCGTGTCTTAAGGAGAAGATATGATAGCAGCAAATAATGTAACATACCGCGTAGGAAAAAAGGCGCTTTTTGAGGATGTAAATATCAAGTTCACAGAAGGGAACTGTTATGGTCTGATCGGTGCGAACGGAGCAGGAAAGTCAACATTTTTAAAAATTCTGGACGGCCAGCTCGAGACCACCAAAGGAACTATTACTATCACACCGGGCAACAGAATTTCTTTCCTCGAACAGGATCACTTTAAATATGACGATTATGATGTTCTGGATACGGTCATCATGGGTAACCGCCGTCTCTACGAGATCATGAAGGAGAAAGATGCCCTTTATATGAAAGAGGATTTTTCCGATGAGGACGGAATTCATGCAGCCGAGCTGGAAGCGGAGTTCGCGGATATGAACGGCTGGGAAGCCGAGTCGGATGCGGAGAGCCTGCTGAACGGTCTCGGTATCGAGACCGATATGCACCATGAAATCATGGGTACGCTTGAGGGCCCGGTCAAGGTAAAAGTCCTTCTCGCACAGGCTCTGTTCGGAAATCCCGATATCCTTCTTCTCGACGAGCCGACCAACCACCTCGATATGAGTGCGATTGAATGGCTTGAGGAATTCCTGATCGGTTTTGAGAATACGGTCATCGTAGTGTCCCATGACCGCTATTTCCTGAATAAAGTCTGTACACAGACCGCTGACATCGATTACGGAAAAATCAGGCTCTATGCCGGGAATTACGATTTCTGGTTCGAGTCATCCCAGCTTCTTCAGAAGCAGATGAAGGAAGAGAACAGGAAGAAAGAAGAGAAAATCAAGGAACTTCAGGAGTTTATTTCGAGGTTCTCCGCAAATGCTTCCAAGTCCAAGCAGGCAACATCCCGAAAAAGAGCTCTTGAGAAGATTCAGCTCGACACGATGGTGCCGACCAGCAGAAAATATCCTTACATTGATTTCCGTCCGAACAGAGAAATCGGCAATGACGTGCTTTTCGTAGAGCACCTGTCAAAGACGATCGACGGAGAGGTCATCTTTAAGGACCTGAACTTTATTATCAATCGTACCGACAAGGTAGCTTTTGTCGGCGGCAATGAGAGAGCCAAGACAGTTCTTTTCGAAATTCTGATGGGCAACATGGAACCTGATGAGGGTTATTATAAATGGGGCATCACTACAACACGTTCCTACTTCCCGCATGATTATAATGCGGAGTTCGACAATGACCTTACGATAGCAGACTGGCTGACCCAGTATTCCGAGAATAAGGATACGACTTACGTTCGCGGCTTCCTCGGCCGAATGCTTTTCGCAGGTGAGGACGGAATCAAACGTGTGCGCGTCTTATCCGGGGGAGAGAAGGTAAGGTGTCTGCTGTCTAAGATGATGATTTCAGGTGCAAATGTCCTCATATTTGATGAACCGACCAACCATCTGGATATGGAGGCAATCACGGCTCTCAATAACGGCATGAAGAAATTCCCGGGCGTAATTCTTTTCACATCACATGACCATCAGATTGTGCAGACGACTGCCAACAGGATCATGGAGTTCCTGCCTGACGGAACCCTGATTGATAAGATGGGTACATACGATGAGTATCTGGCGTCTGATATCATGGCCAAGAAGAGACAGGTATATGTGGCCAGCGAGGACGAGGAAGCTGACGACTGATTCCGGAGGATTTCAAACTTGTAAAGCGAAGGCGCCCCGGCGCCTTGCATGTCGCGGGGGGAACGCTAAGGCGTTCCTCCCGCGACTCTATGTCAGCAATACCGCTATATATAGGGTTAGTTGCGACAAATTTGCACTTCTTTTAGTACAAATGATTGTGCATATTTCACAGAAGATTAATAGACATTCATATTTCTCAGTGTTATAATTTCACTATGCTGGATTAGTATGATTGTGTGCAAATTCGTGACCGGATATGCACGAATTTGCATTACAGCAGTAAGTAACATAATGTTTTATTCAATTTCTCCAAGGAGGAAACACAGGTATGGATAACAGAAAATGGTTAACCATGGATGGTAACGAAGCAGCCGCTCATGCTTCCTATGCTTTTACGGAAGTCGCTACTATCTTCCCAATCACGCCGTCATCCGTTATGCCGGAGCACGTCGATGAGTGGGCAACTGCTGGAAGAAAGAACATCTTCGGCACAGAAGTAAAGGTAACTGAGATGCAGTCGGAAGCTGGTGCTTCAGGTGCATTCCATGGCGCCCTTGCAGCCGGTGCAATGACGACGACCTTCACAGCTTCCCAGGGTCTTCTTCTCATGATCCCGAACATCTACAAAGTAGCCGGTGAGCAGCTTCCGGGTGTATTTGACGTTTCCGCTCGTGCTCTTGCTTCTCACGCACTTTCAATCTTCGGCGATCACTCTGACGTATATGCATGTCGTCAGGCCGGCGCATGTATGCTGTGTGAATCTTCCGTTCAGGAAGTTATGGATCTTACGCCGGTTGCTCATATGGCAGCTCTTGAAGGCAGCCTTCCGTTCATCAATTTCTTCGACGGCTTCCGTACTTCTCACGAAATTCAGAAGATCCGCACATGGGATTATGCAGATCTTGATGAAATGGTCAATCATGACGCAATTAAGAAATTCCGCGATCACGCTCTGAATCCGAATCATCCGTGCGAGAGAGGTTCGGCACAGAATCCGGATATCTTCTTCCAGGCTCGTGAAGCTTCCAATCCTTATTATGACAAGATGCCCGAAATCGTTCAGATGTACATGGACAAAGTCAACGCCAAGATCGGAACAGACTACAAGCTCTTCAACTATTACGGCGCAGAAGATGCTGAGTCCGTTATCATCGCTATGGGTTCCGTCAATGAGACCATCGAAGAGACGATTGATTACCTCAATGCCAAGGGAGCAAAGGTTGGCGTGATCAAAGTCAGACTGTATCGCCCGTTCTCCAACGAAGCTCTGATCGCAGCTATCCCGAAGACTGTCAAGGTCATCAACGTTCTTGACAGAACAAAAG
>CAMYVI010000199.1 GCA_947302185.1 uncultured Lachnospiraceae bacterium | reverse complement strand
AGCCTCGAACAAATAGCTACATTGGCAGAACAAACACGGAACTTCTATGTATGACCTTTATCGGGTTTATAAAGTCATGCGGGCAATAGGAAGAACCGCCTTTCCGATTTATTGTTTTCTGTTAGTCGAGGGATTTTTCCATACAAAAAGCAGGCACAAGTATGCGTTTCGCCTGCTTGTGTTCGGGTTAATATCAGAAGTACCGTTCGACCTGTGTATTTTTAATGACAGGTGGCATCCTACCTACAACAATGTTTACTTTACACTGTTCATCGGACTGCTTGTCATCTGGGTCTGGGACACCTTTAAGAATCGTTGGTATATTCAAATCCCTGTCGGTGCAGCACTTTGCTATGCGGCACATTACTTCAACACAGATTACGGATATAAAGGTATTCTCCTGATTTTCATCTTGTATCTGATGCATGCTTGGAGAGTTCCTCAGGTCGTATTCGGCCTTATATCCATGTACTGGGAACTGCCCGGCGTTATCCTGGGTTTTATACCGATTCTTTTTTACAGCGGAAAACGCGGCAGGCAGCTCAAATACTTATATTACATGTTCTATCCGGGGCATTTAATGCTTCTCTACCTGCTCTCCGTTTACCTTGTAAATCGTATTTGACGGAACAATACCGCGCACACAGCTTGTCGGATAGATCTGTGAGTTCTTTCCGACTACCGTGCCCGGGTTGAGGACTGCGTTGCAGCCTATTTCCGTCCAGTCGCCAAGCAGCGCTCCTATCTTTCTGCGTCCTGTCTCGTAGGAAGCCTCTTTTCCCTTGATCACAATGTTTTTGCGGTCAGCCTTGATATTGGATGTGATGGATCCGGCACCCATGTGCGCATGAAAACCAAGTATGGAATCGCCGCAATAATTATAGTGCGGAACTTCACAGTTGTTGGATATTATGACATTTTTGAGTTCAGCAGAGTTTCCGACGACGCAGTCATTTCCGACAAGAGCATCTCCGCGGACAAATGCGCTCTGGCGTACCTGTGTCCTCTCACCGATTATGCAGGGACCGGCGATATATGCGGTATCGAAGACCTTCGCAGATTTTGCGATCCACACGTTCTCTGCCACCTCATCATAAAGGTCCTTCGGGAGTGTCGGTCCGAGCTCCAATATGTAATCATGGATACCTGCCAGAGCCTCCCACGGATAAGTGAACTGTTCAAGGTACGGTTTCGCGATTGTCTCATCCAGTGTAAATAAATCTGCGATTTTCACCTGTTCTTCCTGTGCCATAATTATTTCTCCTCTCGTTATAATTATTTTCATCACGCAATATTCATGACGTAAGTCTATGATACGCGCGCAATTGCCATATTCCCTATTCGGGTTTTGACGCTTTTTTCGCTGTCCTGCGCTTTCCGCCGCTGTTTCCGGTTTTGTAATATACGGCAGCCGCGTCATAGCACTTTCTGAGCTGCCATTGATTATTCAGCCCCATGACGGCAGCACATCTTCTCTCGATGAATCCCCGGAGTTTATCCATGTATTCGTCTGTCGTGATTGTACCTTCCGCCACACCGGTCAGCCCTTTTTCCCAGCTTGCGGTGAGTTCCGGATTCAGCAGGGCCCGTATAGATGCGTTCACAGTATCATATACCATTTCTCCGAGAAGCTCGGGCGTAATGACCTGTGTCTTTTTGTTGAGGTTCAGGTATCTGATCGTCACAAGTTTCTTCAGTATTTCTGCCCTTGTCGCCGAAGTACCGATACCGGATCCTTTAATCATTTCTCTCAGGCTTTCATCCTCGATTAACTGCCCTGCGTTCTCCATGGCAAGAATAATCGAACCCGAAGTATATCTTTTCGGCGGTGAAGTCTCGCCTTCTTTGACACAGAGATCATCGACATGAAGATGGTCTCCCTTCCTGAGTTTTGTGACATCTATGCCCTTCTGGACTTTTTCACCGCCGGTCACTTTAAGCCATCCTTCGTCAACCAGAACCCTGGAATTTGCAAAAAAGCTTTCGTTCCCCAGAGTGATCGTAATAGCTGTCCTGTCATAGACTGCCGGCGGATAGAAAATAGCAAGAAACCTCCGAACTATTGTATCATATACTTTCTGTGCTGTAGGGGAAAGACTTTTCAGACTCTGAAAACCGGTCCCGGTCGGAATGATCGCATAGTGATCGGTGATTGCCTTGTCGTTGGTATAGCGGCTGTTCCCGATTTTCTGCCAGCTTGTCCCTTCCAGAATTTCTTTGGCAAATCCTGATACACTGCCCTCCTCCCCGGCGCCGAGTTTAGCAATACCTTTCAGATTCCGGTCAATGACTTTTGCCACAGCGCCGGACAGCACACGGGCATCCGTTCTCGGATAGGTAGTCAGTTTTTTTTCATAGAGTTCCTGTGCGATTTGCAGCGTCTGATCCGGAGATATTTTGAATTTTTTTGAACAATCGTTCTGAAGTTCCGCCAGATTATAGAGCATAGGCGGATTCTTCTTTTCTTTTCTGCGGCTCACCTGACGGACTATTCCTTCATAGGGATCGACTTTTTTCAGGGATTCTATCAGGGCTTCAGCATCCGAACGTTTTCTGAAACCGTTTTCTTTATACAGGAGAGGGGACAAATGCAAAGCCTGTGCCGCCTCCCGGGCAGCCTCGTCTTCTGAGTTGTTTTTATTCCGTTCCGCTTTCACAGGCTCGGGAGTTCCGATATAGTATGCACTTCCGGGAACTGCCTTCCACTCGGCTTCAATTCCGTCAAAGGTACCCACGACCCTGTAAAACGGAGTTTTGACAAATTCACGTATCTCCCGCTCCCTTTTTACGACCATACCGAGCACGCAAGTCATTACACGGCCTACAGCGACTGCCGACCATTTTCCTCCCAGATAATTTGTGATACCTGATCCGTACTTGAGTGTCAGAATCCTGGAGAAATTGATTCCCATCAGATAATCTTCTTTTGCACGGAGATACGCTGAATCGCTGAGACTGTCGTAATCAGACAGCGGCCTGGCTTCGCGAATACCCCGGTCAATCTCTTCGTCAGTGAAGGAGTCGATCCACACACGCCGTCTGTCCTTCGCTATAACAGAAGGTCCGCACATCATTTCTACGAGACGGTAAATATACTCTCCTTCCCGCCCCGAGTCGGTACATACATATATTTTATCAATGTCTTTTCTTGTTAAAAGAGACTTAACTACATCGAACTGTTTGCTCACCGAAGGTATGATTTCATACTTGAATTCATCAGGTATGAACGGCAGTGTGTCGAGACTCCATTTTTTGTATTTCGGATCATACTTTTCAGGATAGCTCATAGTTACAAGATGGCCGACACACCAGGTGACTACAGCGTCTTCAGATTCTACATACCCATCTCGTCTCGGTCCGTTTACCTTCAGAGCTCGGGCAAATTCCTGTGCAACTGAAGGTTTTTCAGCTATAAATAATTCTTTGATGGATTTTTCCTCCTTAAAACCCGATAAGCAGGCAGAAGACGAGCTCCTGCCTGCTTTGACATCCATATACATATAGTATTCCAAAGGACTCTTTTCGTCAAGAAGAAATCAAATGTCTCCGATTCACGATCGAGCCTTATTTCATCAATAACAAATCGACGGTGTCATTCGGAAAAACGGAACTCATTTTGCTTCGATGTATCCGAGAGCCGTGAGCATCTCTGCTGATTCAACAGCACCGCCGGCTGCTCCCCTGAGCGTATTGTGGGAGAGTCCTACGAACTTAAAATCGAAAATCGTATCTTCGCGAAGTCTTCCTATGGAAATTCCCATACCGCCCTCAAAATCTACGTCCTGAGCTACTTGCGGACGATTGTCATCTTCTAAGTACTGAACAAATTGATTCGGTGCATGTGGAAGACAAAGCTCCTGGGGTTTTCCGGAGAAATTTACCAGGCGGTCGATCAGTTCTTCGCGGGTAGGCTTTTTCGCAAAGCTGATGGATACTGTCGCTGTATGTCCGTTGAGCACCGGAACACGGATGCACTGTGCCGATATGACCGGACTTTCTGCCTTCACGATTTGTCCGTTCTCGATATGTCCGAGCACTTTCAGCGGCTCCTGCTCGGATTTTTCTTCCTCTCCGCCGATATACGGGATTACATTCCCAACCATTTCAGGCCAGTCACGGAATGTTTTTCCGGCACCTGAGATTGCCTGGTATGTACTGACAACAACTTTTGTAGGCTCGAACTCTTTCCAGGCTGCGAGACACGGAATATAACTCTGGATAGAACAGTTCGGTTTTACCGCTATAAACCCGCGTTTCGTTCCGAGTCTTTCTCTCTGTGATTTAATAACGGTATAATGCTGCGGATTTATTTCGGGAATGACCATCGGTACGTCAGGAGTCCAGCGGTGAGCGCTGTTATTGGAGACTACCGGAACTTCTGCTTTGGCGTAAGTTTCTTCAATCGCGCGGATTTCATCTTTAGGCATATTGACTGCCGAAAAAACGAAGTCTACCATATCCGCAATTTCCTGAACTTCCTGGATATTTTTGACGACGATATCTTTTACGCCGTCAGGCATAGGAGTATCCATCTTCCACTTATCTCCGACAGCCTCCTCATAAGTCTTACCGGCGCTTCTTGCACTTGCGGCAAGAACTTTGATTTCGTACCACGGATGGTTATACAGAAGCGTAATGAAACGCTGTCCGACCATACCTGTCGCACCAAGAATACCAACACGCAGTTTTTCACTCATATCACATTATCCTCCATTATCCCTGGCCGATTACTGAGAGATATCTCTCATATTCGGTAAGTTCCTCATTCATGGCTCCGGGAGCACCTGCTGTCATTCTCTGCTCGACACAAGTCCGAAGAGAAATAGCTTCATAAATATCGTTCTCGAAAGATGCACATTCTTTCTTCCAATCCTGCAGCGGAAGATCATCCAGAGCAATTCCTTTCTCAATACAGGTGAGTACAAGACGGCCGATTATACTGTGGGCGTCACGGAAAGGAATCCCTTTTTTTACAAGATAATCTGCAGCGTCGGTTGCGTTAGTAAAACCGCCCCTCGCAGAATCAGCCATGCGGCTTTCATTAAAGGATGCTGTAGACAGCATGCCTGACATCAGATGAATGCAGCTCTTTGTCGTATCGATTGCATCAAAAGTCATTTCCTTGTCT
>CAMYVI010000198.1 GCA_947302185.1 uncultured Lachnospiraceae bacterium | reverse complement strand
TGGTCGCTGCCCAGCCTGTCGCCACTCCGACACCGGTATGAACCGCTGCTTTGATTCCTGCATGGACCGCTCCCTCACCTTTTGAGATCTGTCCGGCAAAGTCCAGAACTCCGCCAATAATCGGAAGCCCTATTTTTCCGAACTTCGCAACCCCCGGAGATACTTTTGCCAGCCCATATCCTATCTTGTGCTGCCAACTTCCGGGCGCATACATAGCAAAGCCTGTCGGACCCGGCATATAACCGGCGCTGAACATGCTGGCATACAGACTGACCCCGGATGGCGCTGCCTCGAGGATCTGCCCAACAGTGCTTAGACCAAGTTCTTGTTTAAAATCTTCGAAGAATGCATTCTCACTGCCGTGCGCGTTAGCATTGCCCGCACCGTTGCCCGCAGCAAGGCCCGGACTGCCTGCCGCCGCTGTTGCCAATGCGCCGGCAATAGATGCTCCATTACCAAGTATTGCGTTTTCGGTCTGTCGGTACATATTGTATGTCGAGCTTACTGTATCATTACAGTTCCCGAGATACTGATTCATTAAGTCCAGTCTGTCAGCTATATCGTACAGACTTTTTCTGACAAGACCGTCCCGGTCAAAATTGCTAAAAATGCTTGATGCCGCCTGCCCCCTTACCGTGGCTCCGATATCGGCAACGCCACTTCGTATCTCTGACAATTCTGAGATAATACTCTGTTCAGGCACGAAACTAACACGAAAAGTTGTCATATTTCATCAAGCCTCAATCAGTGATATGTCCTTGCGGCTGCAAGCTCCAGTGCCCTCATCTCCGCGTTGTACACATTAGTCGCTATCGTTCGGATCGCTGATGCGGTATTTCTGATTTTGTTCACAGTCTTCTGATTCTTTGACACCAGTGGCCGAGCTTTTCTCAAAAAAGCTTCCGCGTTATCTCCCTGCCAGCCGGTGCTGATCTCACCAAACGTGTCGTTCAGATCCGACACACCGATCCTCTCCAGCTCCGCTGCCAGTTCATCAAGCTTATTCGCCTGCGCCAACGCTTCTTTATAGTTTAACAGTATTTCTCCGGCTGTCGCCATAACACCTCACCTCCGACACTGACCCGATTTCTTCGCCGGGTCTTCCGAGCAATCCTTACATGAAGATCAGAGGAGAACATCTCCAAAAAGTCCGCCGGGAATTTCGGCATTGCTGTCCTCATGCTTCTCATAGACACCTGCCATGGTCATAAGGTCGACCGGATATTCGGATAACCTGCGCATGGCTCCCTCAATATTATCCTTTTGACTGAAAAATGCCTGACGTTCTTTTTCGCTTGCCTCTCCGATCCAATACTCTCCCATGGCGGTGACAGCTCTGCCGAGACTGTCATATGCGGCCTGCATCTCCCCGACATACTGCTGAACGCTTTCGCTGACAGATTTCAGTTCCTCCGTGTCCACCAGAATTGTGATTCCGCTTCCAACTCCCGGCATATTTATACCTCCCCGACATTCATCGACGCAATAAGGTCGGCATCTGAAGTCTCACATTGTGTATACTCCTTATGAGCCTCATCATATGTTTCGTAGATTGTACGCAGATTATTAATCACTTCTTTTATCATCTCGGCATCCTGCGCGAACATAGCGAGCAGGGCATTCTTTGCCGGTCCCTCCCACATACCATTCAGGGATTGGATCGAGCCATCAGCTTTTTGGTAGGCATTCGAAAAATCTTGCAGCGCATTCTGAAAATTCGTAATATCGTTACGAAATCTGTCAAGATCGTTGCCCATTTGTTTTACAGATGCCATTATACCCTCCTCAAATATGATTCTTGTCCTCTGTTACCGGTTCAAATGGCATAAGGCCGGCAAACGGCTTCAAATACTCCAGACAAGTCACTCCGATCTTCGTATACGGATATACATATTCATCACCTGCCGCGACGTCATCCATCCATTTAATACCTGTCTTGTATATAGCTTCCGCTTCTCGAAGTCCGCATTCCAACTTCCGCACATTACCGATATCTGCTGCCATCACATCAATCAGCGCATCAATTTCATGCAGAAATTCATCTTGTCCCGTTTCCGCGATATTTCTGCGGCATTCTTCCAGTTCTTCCCGCATGCGTTCAAGCTTGGATAAAGCCCCGTTATACATTTCCGCCGCTGTGTTGATAGCATGAATATTAATATAGCTCACAACAAAAGCTCCTGCTCTGTATCCGGTCCCGGCCGGGGACACATGTCCTCATAGAAACCGATTTATGATATACCGTATGTCACCTGAAACTCCGTTCTTCCTACCCTGATCACATCGCCAGGGTTCAGCACATGCGGCATCGTAATTCTCTCACCATTAACATAAGTATGATTCTTGGATTGATTATCCGCTATCGCCAGGGTGTTGTCCGTGCCGTAAATAATAGCATGCACTTTTGAGACCATTACATCTGTCGACAGAACAAGGCGAGTCTCCCTTTCGTCCGACGGAGGAATTCTGCCTATGGTCATCTGTGACGCGAATAAAAAATTATATCTTTCTCCGCTGCTTTTATTGATCAGCACAATATTCCACATACGGCCTGAATGCTTATCCAGTTTCTCGGTTCTTCCGAAAACAAAATCCCCGCTGAAATAATCACCGTTATTTACAATAAGCTCACCCGTTCTGGTGTTGACGCCATCTTTGACAATCACTTTTTTATTCATACTCATGATCCGTACCTATTTTTTCAGCCATAAGAGCTGCTCTCTTCAATTTTGCATATAAATCATCGAGTCTTATCTGTTCATACGCCATCTTTTGCCCGAACTGCTCACCGGCCTCATCGGTCCAGCTATGCTGAAGACTGATCCTCACAGCTTCGTGGCTGTTCAGTATCGACTCTCGAAATTCTGCAGCCATCTCTTCCAGCAATCCGGCAGCCTCGGATAAACGCTCCTGTCCACGATTCATCCTGTTCCCCTTTATCTCTTACAGCAGTTCATAATCGTCTTCGAGCAGGCGGTTCGCCGCTCCGTCGGCTTTCGTCACGACGCCAGACTTCAATTCTGCCGTCTTCACAGAATCAAGGCCCACAAGCTTCATCTCGATCCTGTCAATGACATCCATATAGCGGCTGTATATGGTTTTCTCCAGTGATCTCTGATATTCAACAGACTCACCTGTCATTCCTGACAAAGCAGAGATGTTAAGATCATGGGTCTCCATTGCATTTTTTCGAAGCGCTTGCAGCTCTGACAGCGCTCCCGCTATTACAGTACTGTTTCTTTCGGTAGTATTAACCGCCATTTTATTCCTCCGGAACGATTTCTATTTCACTTATCACACTGCATGCCCTTGCAGTCATCTCTTCATATCTTCCTGCATATGCCATGAGTATTTCCGGATAACGGTCATACGCTGCAGCCGTTCTCCTCATCTCATCGAACCAGGCCGCAATATCAAAGGAATCTTCGCCGACTGTATTCCGCTCTTCAATCATGCGAAGGTATCTCTCCAACCGGTACAGTCCTCTTGCCCGCTCCCCGGCAAGACCTGTCAGCAGATCATATATCTGCTTTATATGCCGGGGGTCCATTCCGATTTCTCCCGTCATAACTATCTTCTTTCTTTGTCATACTCCACTGCCAAAAAGGCAGGGCTCTTCCCCCACTGATGATAAAACATTCCGGGAACACCGCATTGCCTCCGCGGCATCCCCGGCATTTATTCCGCTTAACTTACTGAAGAACGTCTCCCGAAAGAGATTCCGCAAGAGTGGCATTCTCGGTCTCCGCATTCTGATATACTGTCGCCATTTCCTGCAGATCCGTGGAATACTCCTGTACCATTCTTACCGCGCGCTCCATATCATCCTGAAGCTGATTGAACTTTGTAACGTATGCCGTCGCTGCTTCTCCTGTCCATGCGCTGCTGGACCCCTGTACAAGCTGCATCATATTGCTTGTTGTGCTGAGAATCGCGCTCCCCTGCGAGCCGAATTCTGAAGCTGTTGCTCTAAGCTGTTCCGGTGATACCTTTATAATTCCTGCTGCCATATATTTATCCTCTCTTTCGAACCACTTGACTTATGTTTCTCACTTCTTGACTCCCGGATGACCATTTAATTCCCCTCAGATACCCGGGAAATCAATGGTATGTTCTGGTCGTTGCCGTCTCGACGTTAATATTCTCGGCATTCACATAGTTTGCGATAATTGATTCAAGAGCCTGAATGTACGCATTGATTGCGTCATAGAAAGTATTCATCTTGACCTGGTCATTGGCAAACTCGCTCATGAACTTTTCCTTAGCTTCGCCTTCCCACATGCCGCTAATTGAATTTGCAGTATCAGCAAGACCGCTGATCTGATTTCTGAATAATGCATTCTGCTCTGCGAGCTGTTCTTTGATACTTTTAAGCTGTTCAAGTGTTACGCTGAATTCCGCCATTTTATTCTCTCCTCCATGTACTTTTTTATATTCAGCAACTGTTTCCTTTCGGATGATCCAATCTTATCAAATCTGATAATAAATAGGGAAAATCATGACGAATGACTTTTTTTCCCGATATTATGCACCTTTAGGCAAGAAGCAGCACACTCCCACTCACCAGTCCTGCCTCATAGCCTGTCTGATTGATGTCGAGAAGCCTTGCGCTTCCCCTCTCCCAGATAAGCACCTCATTGCGTCTGCCGATCACTCTGATCTGCTCGCTCTGACTGATCGTGTCTAAAAGAGCTTCCCTGATTTCAGCAATTGTTGCATTCTCATCAATCTGAAAGTCCATATTTTTGCCAAGCATCGGTATGTCCACATTAACAATAATCACGATCCATCTCCTCCTTCCACTCTGCATATTGGGCGGCTTCAAATGTCCTGATGCGCATACAGCCCGCCTTTTTCTCATACAGCTGGGTTATGACTACAGTCCCGTAAGACGCATAGACGAAAAATGCAGGTCTTCCCGCTCCGTAATCAAGCCGGAATGTGGTTACGGGATTGCCGATGATATCCAGGCCATGCCCATGGGAATGCATACCGTCATCTCCGAAGGACAGGGCGGTATTTCCGGCGGCCAGAAACAGCGACTGATGATCGCCCGCGCGATCGCACCAAAGCCAAAGATCCTGATCTTCGACGAGGCGACTTCCGCGCTGGACAACAAAACGCAGAAGCAGGTTTCGGACGCGCTGGATAAACTG
>CAMYVI010000197.1 GCA_947302185.1 uncultured Lachnospiraceae bacterium | reverse complement strand
TTAGATGTGATTGAAAGTTTAGGACCAAATGAAGAAAAAACATATACTGTAGAACATCGCGGATTGAATCCCGGTTCTTTTCTCCCGAAAAGAACCGTCCCCGATGACAAGAGGAGCTTATACCCATGGACTGTAAATACCCTAAACTATTGACCTACACGACAGCAGCAAAATACATTTTTGCAGCCTGCCTGATCCTGTTCGCATATTCTCAGACCGGCCTGCTTTCATGCCTCGCAGCAGGGTTCATGGAGCTGATTATCATCTTCCTTGCATCAAACACGCTTATCCGCAGGAACCGTATAGCGGGATGGATCGTGAACGGTCTGCTGCTTCTGATGCTCAACGTTCAGATGGCGGTTCTGACCTTCGGCAACACATATATTTCGCTGGTCATGTTGACCAACATCGACTCCTTACAGGATCTGGAAGGACAGGCATTTGTTTACATCTCTGCCATCGTGGCAGCTCTGATTCTCTCCTTCATCCCAGCAAGGCATGTGGGATCAAAGAAGACTGCGGAGGCGAGACTTCTTGCTCTCGTGCTGGCTGCGGAACTTGTCTTCACGATGTTCGTCGGCAGCGAAGCCTCCCCGCTCTTTGCCTACGTTACGCTGATGAAGCAGGACATCGACGCCAGGACACCGGCCAGAGATCTGCCGCAGGGAAAGAACTATACTGAAACATTTCACAGCACAACAATAAACGGCCGCGTCAAAAAACCGGAAAATCTGCCGGAGCAGCCCAATGTCATAGTTATCTTTACGGAGGGACTGTCGCAAAACATCGTTGAGGACGATAGAAATATCATGCCGAATGTCGCTTCCTACGAAAAAAAATCCATCAATTTTACAAATTACTATAATCATACATTCGCTACGTACCGTGCCCTGAGCGGTCAGCTCTACTCGGGTTACCAGCTGAATAATTATGACTCGAACACTTTGATTTCATTGCAGGGTATTCTCCGGGACTACGGTTATACCACCGCTTTCATAAATACCGAGACCCGGAATATGAATTTTACGAACTACCTGGGGGAGATGGGCTTTAACGAAGTCATCAGCGACCCGGCTGCCGAGAGCAACGGAGCTGCCGACTCTATTTCCGACAAAGATGCCTACGATCTTCTTTTCGACACAGTAAACAGGCAGAGCAAAGCAAAACAGCCGTTCTTCACTGCCATATACACCTTCGGAACGCACACTTCGCTCAATTCCCCCGACAAAAAATTCGGCGACGGGTCTGACAGCATACTGAACAAGTTCTACAACCTTGATTATCAGTTCGGAGAATTCATGAAGAGATTCGAAAAAAGTGATATGGCAGATAATACGATTATTTTCTTCACTGCCGATCACGCGGCGTATCAGGACCGTCTCTTCAAAATAGCTTTTCCGGATTACGAGAGACCTCACACAGAGCTCGACCGTATACCGTTTTTTATTTATTACAAAGGAGTCAAACGCCAGACTATCAACGTTGAGGGCCGGAATACGTTGGATTTTGCACCCACGGTCCTGGACTATCTGGATATATCGACCGGAAACTATTTTCTCGGAACGACGCTCTTCGCAGGACTTGACAACAATAACAACTTTGATACAATTTTCACGGACTCTGCGGTCTATGCATCGACACGCGGAGCGGAAATCCGGCGTCTTACGGAAACGGAGCGCGAAATCATCAGAGTCAAGCTGTCCATGTATTACACGGCAAAGCAGCAGGAGCCGCAGGAAAATGATTGATAAGCGAGACAAAATCCCGTCGGAAATTGGCCCTGTCCGCCGTTTTTCACGTATAACAAATTATAGTAAAAGTACTTAAACTTTCAGCATGAAGTAAGTGCAATATGCAAATGCTTCTGCAAAATACAGTTCTCACAGGAGGTTATCATGAGCGAACAGAACAGCATTTTAAATGAAAACGAGCTTCAGGAAGTAGCGGGCGGTATCGGCGGCATCATGGTCGTACCCTATCTCGTAAAGAAAGGCGATACCATCAAATCACTCGCCAAGAAGTTCAACACAACGGAAGCGCAGATCAAGAAAGATAATGCTTCGGTCCTTAAAGGTTCGACCACTCTTAGGCCGGGCATGATTCTCCAGATTGCCAAGAACTCCAAAAAATAACCGGGTAGTAAGAAGCCAAAAGGGTTGCCTGACCGGGACTTGTCACAGCTGAATATGTCGGTACGGTTTTCAATTCCGACCATATTCAGGTATGAACAATCCTCGTCAGACAACCCTTTTTTATTCTTCATCTCCGCATCAGAGCATCGAGCGTCAGCTCATATAATCGCCGTTGTAGCTCACGAGCACCGCACTTATCACTCCGTTGATGTCAGCCATACTGTTAATGAAATCCGTGTCTTCACTCTTAAGTCTCACTTCAAGATTAAGCTCAATAAGCCCCTTCTGAGCCGTTTTGCTCTTAACGGAATACTTTTCCACGTTCTGTTTCAAAAACTCTGTCGCACCCTTCTCCGCCGCATGATTCTCACAGCGAAGAACAACGATATAAGGTCTCGTGTAGGTCTTGCGGTTAACGAAGAAAATAAGCACAAGACCGATTACGGCGCTTCCGATCACAGCCAGAGGAATCAGACCTGCTGCCAGAACAATACCCGCAGCGATCGACCAGAAAAGAAAAGCGATATCCAGAGGCTCTTTAATAGCCGTACGAAAACGCACGATAGAGAGAGCGCCGACCATACCGAGGGACAGAACCGCATTACTGGTCACTGCCAGGATAACGAGCGTTGTGATCATAGTCAGTGCGACAAGGGTTATTCCGAAGCTAGCAGAATACATGACCCCTCTGTAGGTCTTCTGATAGATGAAGTAGATGAAAATGCCTACCAGAAATGCAAGTACCAGCGCAATGACCATATCGGCTATATTGACTGCAGAGACATTCTCGAGGAAGCTTGATTTGAAGATGTCATTAAAACTCATGTTAACTCTCCTTGTAGTACATGTTTGCTTGCCATTTAAGCGGTAATGAGTGTGTTGGTCCGTCTCGTTTCACCTGATGGATACGAATTGCCGGGTATTCTTTGCATTTTCCTGCATGAACGCCGGCTTGCCCTACAGTTCTCAATCGTAAGCCCTGCATGCTGCGTATTTGGAAAATGCCGCCGCCCTCCGGTTCTCCAGATGGACCGCGTCGCGAATGATTTCCGGAAGAAAAGCGTCCCACTTTACCTCCAATATGACAGGGTCGTCAACGACGGGAATAGTCGGAGTATCAGGATTCAGAAAATCCGTGCCGGAAAGACCGGTACGAATGTTGTAATCGAGAGTGACACGGACATTGCCGGCAGGAAAAATGAACGGTTCCCGTGTGTAATCCACTATCGTCTTCGCCCGAAGTCCCGTAGTCTTCATGTCGACATAGAGTTCACGGATCAGCTCCGACGCATCATCAGCCATCCAGTCGATATCCCCGTCGGCAATCGCCTGAGCTTTTTCAGGCGTAAGAGCAGCCATGTCCTTTCTTCCGAGATTGTTCCATTTGCTTTTCTTTTCGAGGCGTATAAAGGAAAGATCATTGTTATAGAACCGTATTCTGAATTTCTTTCTGTTATCCACACCGTCGATTTTCTCTCGCAGAGCCTTGTCGGTCAACGTGTCAAAGTACAGGCTTCGGATCAGGTACTTTCCGTCGACGGCATGAGGATCGGGCGACGTGATGGCTCTCATTCTTGCCCGGATGACAAGCATATCCATATAATTGATTTCATGTTTCCACTCATGTCTGAGATTACTCATTTGCAGCTGCTCCTTAAATTTCCCGCCGCTGTCTTACGCTGCGGTCCGGGGCATTTTCAAACTCACAACATTGACACAAACTGAAATTCCTTGGCTATAATAGCGCAATCACCATATTGAAATCAAGCAGAACTGATATTTCCGGGAATAAAAGCTCATGATTTTCATCAGCAGACCGAACGCCGGGGCGGAGATGTCCTCTCTCGCCCCGGCTTTTATCCTTTATAACATATCAAGTATGCATTTTCAGAGATTCATAATTTCATCCAACCAGGAATGTATATTCGGCCACGCTGTAAAGCGGAATAAACGGCAGTATGATCGGAACGGTCCTGACATATTCCTGATATTCCGGATCATCGCCGTAATTGCGATTCTGTCGAAGCTCCAGTCTTCTCGCACCCCCGAACATGATGTAGACGATGCACAGATAACCGATGATTGCGCAGATCCACTGCACAGGGCCTCTGAGCGCCGTCACACCCGATACGAAAACACCGGTCCAGAAGAGAATTTCGCCCAGATAGTTCGGGCAGCGCACGATGCGGAAGAGCCCTGTATCGACAAATCTGTTCGGATTCTTTTTCTTAGCCATAGTTTTCTGAATATCCGAGGCACTTTCAAGAGCGATTCCCAGAACCATGATCACGGCTCCGATTGCCGTCACAATATCGGTCGTGCCGCCGTTGCTGAGTCTGAAGAATACCGGAGAGACCTGCAGCGTGTAGAGCAGCGAGCTGCCGGTCCAGGTCATGAGTTTTGCGGGAAAGCTTATGTCAGACTTGACCTCGTTCTTCATAGCCGCATTGTAGGACGTAAGCTTTACTTCGCGCAGAAGCAGATACCCGCCGAGCCGGACGCCGTATATGAAGAGCAGCAGACAGATACACAGGATCAGGTTGCTCATATAGCGCCTGAAAAAGACGAGCATTGCAAGACCTATCGCGGCGATTGAAAAACCGTACCCGATGCTGATGAACCAGATGTACTTTCGAAATCCGATTGACGTAATCAGCAGAGCAATCAGAAACATTATCAGATATCGCATAGTTTTCCTCCTCGGAGATGCATTGTGATTTCGTCGCAAATCACGAATTTAATACGCATTGACATAAACGCATTATACACCTCTTTGCATTTTCGTTCAACCGAATTAATTTCGTTGTACTGTCACCCGTCGGGACCCATCGGGGACGGTTCTTAACGATTAAGAACCGTCCCCGACTGTTAAGAACCGTCCCTGTCTGTAAAGAATCATCCCCATTCCCCGATTTTCTGGTATAATATATTCGATCATCGGGTTCGCGAAGCGGTTCCGATCTCAGAACAATCAAGAACGCCTCGGCGTTCTGGCCGCGCCGCGCATGGTGCGAAGCACCTTCCTTAATGCGCGGCTGCGATCCGCC
>CAMYVI010000196.1 GCA_947302185.1 uncultured Lachnospiraceae bacterium | reverse complement strand
GGCAGCCATCCGGGCCGTAAGCCTTGAATCCGTTGTACTTGGACGGATTGTGGGAAGCTGTAATCATGATACCTGCATTGCACTTATAATAGCGGGTCGCGAAGCTGAGTGCCGGAACCGGCATAAGTGCATCATAGATACGAACGTTGATTCCGTTGGCTGCGAGAACTCCGGCAGCTTCCTTAGCGAAAATATCACTCTTCAGGCGGCTGTCATAGGCGATGGCGACGGTCTGGTTTCCACCCTGAGTCTTGACCCAATTTGCAACGCCCTGTGTAGCCTGACGGACTACCCAGATGTTCATACGGTTCGTGCCTGCTCCGAGAGTTCCGCGAAGACCTGCTGTACCGAACGCGAGAGAGACTGCGAAGCGCTCTTTGATCGCTTCATCATCGTCAGCAATCTTGAGGAGTTCCGGCTTGAGATCCGGATCTTCGAGGTCAGCGGCGAGCCAGCGTTTGTATTCATCCTGATACATTTTACATCCCTCCATTCCGATACGGCCGAATAAAGCCGTATCCTGTCATTATTCTGTTTCCATATGCCGGACCTGAAATACACGTTATCAGTTTATCAACAAGAAAATATAGAGTTCCGGACCCGTTTTCTGTGTATCCTGAAGTGCCGGAATTCATAGGATAATGCCGTGTTTACTGAATTCTGCGTGGTTTTAGGTCGCAAACATTCTTACAAATAATATTAAATGCTTTTGTGAACTTTGTCAATTAAAGGGAGGAATATGTTTTATTTTTGGCTAAATTGATGACACAAGTCAGCAGTTATGTGAGATAATAAGAGCGTTGACATCGGTAAAGTTATTCGGGAAGAGGAGGTCTGTGAATCTATGCGGATCAGAAAAATACGGTCGGTCATTATAAGCGTTATTTTTGCCGTGCTCATACTTATGGCAGGGCTTATCGGCTGCGGCCGGGCGGCGGGCACAGGTGCCGATTTATCCGCCGGCAGTGACTTCGCGGAAGTAACGCAGGATAGCGGTGCGTCTGTTGCGGAAGAATTTGCCGAGTATACCGAAAGCGATTCGGGTCAGAAGGTCTACGGTCAGGCAGAGGAAAGTACTGACGAATCTTACTCGAATGACAGCAGCACGTTGCTGACATTTTCCGATGCTGACGGCGAATCGACTGTCGGGGAGATATCCGGCTCGAAGGCCGTGATCGACAAAGACGGAGTCTATACGAGCAAAGATGACGTTGCCCTGTATATTTATACATACGGTGAGCTTCCCGGTAATTTTATTACGAAAAAGCAGGCCAAAAAGCTTGGATGGACAGGGGGGGCTCTCGAACCGTATGCACCGGGCAAATGTATCGGCGGAGATTTTTTCGGGAACTACGAAGGTCTGCTGCCGGAGAAGAGAGGGCGCGAATACCACGAGTGTGACATAGATACTTTGGGCAGGAAAAAGCGAGGGTCCAAGCGGATTATTTTTTCAAACGACGGTCTGATTTATTACACCGGTGACCATTATGAACACTTCGAACTGCTGTATGGGGAGGAATGATTATGTTTATATACAGAATAGATATCAGGGACGTGAGAACGAGAGAGGACCTGCACCGGAAGATCGCAAACGTACTGCCGCTTCCGGATTATTACGGAAGGAACCTCGACGCTCTCTTTGATATTCTCACAGAATCCTCTGAAGAAAGAGTCATTGAGTTCATAACGGAAGATGGCGTTGAGGAGGCGCTCGGTAAATACTATCGTGCATTGAAGGCAATGTGCAAGGCGGCTGAGGAGGATAATCCCCGTCTGAGGATATTATTTTTGGAAGAAGACTGAAGAGACATGGAACAAAAGCAGATTAAGAAAAGAATATTTGACATAATACAGATCGGTAATCGGGAAGACATTGTGAGCCGTTCTTTTGACATAATAATCGTGATCGCAATTTTGCTGAATATCACGTCGCTGGTCATGAGTACATTTGATGAATTTGAGAAGTATTCGGAGATTCTGGATTTAATCGAAGCCGTTACAATATGCATTTTTTGCGTTGAGTATGCTCTTCGGATCTGGACGGCTGAATATCTTTACCCTGAATTGGACGGCCGCAGGGCGAGCTTGAAATTTCTGGGTTCATTTGACGGCATTGTCGACCTGATGACGATTCTTCCGTTTTTCTTTCTGTATGGATTTGCTGCTTTCCGTATGCTGCGGGTGGTCAGAATCTTTCACTTGTTCCGCCTGAATGCGACATATGACTCTTTTAACGTTATCACCACGGTCCTGAACGAAAAAAAGAATCAGATTTTTTCATCCGTGTTCATTATTCTGGTTCTGATTCTTGCGGCGTCGCTCTGCATGTACAGCGTGGAGCACACTGCCCAGCCGGATGTCTTTCAAAATGCATTTTCGGGAATATGGTGGAGCGTGGCGACTATTTTTACCGTAGGATACGGAGATATCTATCCCGTCACTCTTCTGGGCAGGATCATGGCCGTTGTGATAACCTTTCTCGGCGTCGGAGCGGTGGCGATTCCGACAGGTATTATCTCCGCAGGTTTTGTCGAACAGTACACACAGATGCAGAGCGCGCAGAACTCTCATGTTGAGAAGCGTCAGACGATCAGTGTTACTGTAGATAAGAAAAGCCCGTTTCGGGACCGCGGAATTATGGAAATAGAAAATGACAATAAGATAGACGTGGCTGTACTTGTCAGGGAAGGGGCAGTTCTGCTTGCGACCGATCAGGTGATTGTCAGAGAAGGTGATATCCTGGTGTTTCAGAAATCGGAGGCCTGATCGTATCAGATCAGGCCGAAGTTTTCCATTTCTTTTTTCAGGCGTGATGCATTTTCCTCTTCCATATCCGTGAGAGGCATACGCATGGGACCTGCTTCAAATCCTATATATTTCAGAGCCGTCTTGACCGGAATGGGATTGACTTCGCAGAACAGGGCGTTGATCAGCGGAATTGCGTCATACTGCATCTTTCTGCTGCCGGCAATGTCTCCCTCAAAGAATTTTGCGCATATATCGTGTGTATAATTCGGAGCTATGTTGGAGAGAACGGAGATAACTCCTATTCCGCCGCATGCAAGAAGCGGAAGGACCTGATCGTCATTGCCGGAATACAGATCGATACAGCCGTCTGCGAGGCGCATCATCTCAATGGTCTGACTGATATTTCCCGTGGCGTCCTTGATACCGACAATGTTCGGTACATTCCTGCAAAGTTCTACGGCTGTAGCCGGAAGTATATTGCAGCCTGTGCGGCTCGGTACATTGTAAAGAATGATCGGAATACTGACCGCCGCAGCTACTGTCGTGTAATGCTTTATCAGGCCTTTCTGGGTTGCTTTATTGTAATAAGGGGAGACTAACAGAAGCCCGTCGGCACCTGCCTTCTCAGCCTCTCCGGAAAGCATGACCGCAGTTTCGGTGCTGTTTGAACCTGTGCCCGCGATGACCGGAATCCTTTTCGCGACCTTATCAATACAGTATTTGATAACGTCGATATGTTCCTGTTCCGAGAGTGTTGCGGATTCACCTGTAGTGCCGCAGACGATTATTGCATCGGTGTCATTTGCGATCTGGAACTCGATCAGCCTGCCGAATTCCTCATAATTGACAGAACCGTCCTCGAAAAACGGAGTGGCGATCGCGACTCCCGCACCCTTGAAAATAGCCATTGAGTTCTCCTTTCACAAAAAAATGCCGTCCCGAAGGGACGACATCAAAGATTGCCTGTATCTTTGGATAGCGCCCCATCTTTCCAGATGACAGTCGTACAGTTCTTAGCTGTACGCCCAAGTATTCTTTCCGCAGGAGAAAGAACCTTTCGGCGTGTTTTCCTTTCATTTCCCGTCTTCTGTGCCTGCCACATCCGGGATATTACTGATAAAACACGCAACCTCTACCTCTTACTTTGAACTACAATAACAGCTTCTGCCTGATATGTCAACATGAAAAAACGAAAATCCGCAGCATGTGAAAAAGCGACAATCAGACGCATACATCTGTGATTCGCCGGTCCGCTGTCCGAGCTGTGTTCCGGCAAGACCGGTCAGATTCCGTCTGCGTATGCTTTGGGAGCGTTATCATACTTGTGGAGCTGTTCCGTATAGAAGACATATTGCTGTACGATTCCGGCTATGTCGCCGAATCCCGGGAAGGGATCGCACCCGCTGCACTCCTCGGCTATCATACGGCGTATCCAGGTGTCGATCGGCGTGCGCGAGACTCTGCCATAGGCGAAGAGGCTGACACAGTTCGCGACTTTGATTCCGACGCCGTGTACTTTCATAAGAGCTTCAACGAGTTCGTCGTCTTCGAGCGCATCGAGCTTATTGAGATCCAGAACGCCGCCGTATACTCTTGCGATGGCATCTTCTATGTAAGGCAGCCGGTAACCGAGAGAAGCAGACTCGAGCCCTTTCGTTCCGAAACTCACTAATTCTTCAGGAGTGGGAAATGAGCGGACCACTTCAAAAGGCGTCCTGATCTCGTGGCCTGCATGATTTGACAGCCATTCTACCGTTTTCCGAATGGAAGGTATGTTTTTCCTCTGTGAGATAATAAAAGTTATGAGCATCTCCCAGGGATCCTGCCGCAGCACACGGATTCCGGTACCTTCCCGCACGGCCTTCTGAATGAACAGATTATCTGTTATGATACTCTCCCTGATCTCCTGATAATCCCGGTCCAGATCGAAATAGTCGACCCAAAATGTATCCCACGAGTCGGGAGAGCATATTACATCATACTCAAAAGCATCGGGAAGCGCTTTTATATAGCATACTTCATCGCGGCATATGAACCTCCGGTAACCGTTGTCGAGATGCTTCACTCGGAAACATTGACCGCTTATCGCAATTTTTCTCAGATCGAAATCATCGGTAATAATTACTTTCATCTTGAACTCCTTGTCAGTAATGATACGCAGTTTGCTGTTTCACAGCGCTATCTGTACGGATACGGCCGAACTGTCGGAAAATGGAGGAGGATGACCTGTCCGGTAAGAGCAGTCGAAAGATTTCAGCCGGATTACCGCCGGATATGAACACTGTCTGGTCTGTGGAAAATTGGCATGCAGGAAAGTGTGTGGATACACCGGCATGCGTGTTGCGCAGAATGCGCGGGAATTAAGGGATGAAATAACGCGGCTTACCGCCTGCGGGGCAATACTCCATCCGTTTACAAGTATACCGCGTGACGGTTACCCGGACAACATAAAAATTACGAAAA
>CAMYVI010000195.1 GCA_947302185.1 uncultured Lachnospiraceae bacterium | reverse complement strand
AGGCCATGATTTACATGAATACATGTGAGCTGTTTTCCGACAGCCTTGATAAGCAGTGCTGCAACTACGGATGAATCTACGCCTCCGGAAAGTGCCAGCAGAACGTTTCCGTCACCGATCTGTGCCTGAAGAGCCTTGACCTGCTCATCGATAAATGCCTGCGCAAGTTCCGGCGTAGTGATACGTTCCATTGTCTCCGGTCTTTTGTTGTCGCTCATTTTTCACTTCTCCTCTCCGGTCATGTTCATATGACACGGCCTTTTAAGTTATCATTTACGGGTATTTGCGGATTGTACCATATTTCTATAGAACTCTTCAATATAAAAATACTCTCTATGCCGAAAATCCGCTGAATCCGGAATCGGCTTTTATACAGCGCATAAATCACCCTCTCCAGAGAAAATCCATGAAAATCGGAACCTGCTTCTCCCAGTCTGCCTCGCAGTGCTGACCGCCGACCTGACAGTACAGCATCGCCGCAGCACCGGCTTTCTGAACACGATTCTCGACTGCCTTATTGCACTTATAAGTATAGCTAAGGGTATCCTCGATATCGGGATCGATCACGCCCTTTGCTTCACGGGTTCCCCATGACAGATACACCCTCGTATCAGGATTCATATTAATCATGCCCAGGTCATGAAGAAGCTGATTGCGGCAGAACACGATCGAACTCGACACACACGCTGCTTTCGAAAAAACAGCGTTATACTTTATAATAGCGTATACGGACATAAGTCCTCCCATACTGGATCCCGCTATTCCCGTGCATTCTCTTCCAGGAATCGTCCTGTATTCTCTGTCTATCATCGGCTTGATTTCATTGACGATCCACTGCATGGTCGTATCACCCATTGCCTCGTATTTACTTAGGAATCCCGTCTTTGTCCTGTAAGGACTGTACTCTGACAAACGCTCCTCGCCCTCATGGCCGCACTCAATACCTGCTATAATAATGTTTTTCGGCCATTGCTTCAGAAATTCATTGAGCCCCCAGCTCTTGCCGAATGTAGCGTCCTCATCGAAAAAAAGATTATGTCCGTCGAAAAAATACATGACAGGATAGCGCTCTTCCGTCTCATTGTAATTATTCGGAAGATAAATATGCAGCATTCTGTTCTTTCCCTTCGGTGTATAGATAAAGTCCCGTTTGATGACCAAAACCGTTCTCCTTCTAATTCCGCTTTATCAGAAAATCAGTCTGTAAACTGATAAGCATCTCACCTTATGAACTTCGAAATCACCCAGTAGAGCTCCTGCGGTCCGAATGGCTTCGTCAAATGTTCATTCATACCGGCGTCAAAGCTGATTTTGATGTCAGTATCATATGCGCTTGCCGTAAGAGCCACAATAGGCACCCGGTCGCCTCCCAGTTTCTTTTCACTCCGGATTATGCGAGTCGCTTCAAGTCCGTCCATCAGAGGCATCTGAATGTCCATCAGGATAAGGTCAAAAGTGCCGCCTGCATTCCGGAATTCCCTGACTGCCTCGACTCCGTTCATGGCCGTCACTACATCAAGCCCTGACCTTTCTATCATTTTCACGCAGATATCCAGACTGATTCTGTGATCATCCACGAGAAGTACGCGTCCACCGGAGAACTTATATGGCTTTTCACTTTCTGACGGAATTCTTCTGTACGTCTCGCTTCTGTCATACGATACCGGGAATGTGAATTTAATCGTCACACAGGATCCGAACTCGTCAAGGCTCTCGGCCTCAATCTGACCTCCCATAGCCGAAACATTGCTCTTGACCAGCGTAAGTCCCAGATCTGTCTGTTCCGTTGAATCTGTCTGAACCAATATTTTAGGATCAGCGGGTTCGAAAACGGTCGAAAGATACTCTGCATTCACCCCGGTCGAACTGTCAATGATCGAAAATCTGAGTGTTGTCCGATTATTTTTTCTTTCCTGTTCCGTCACACGCAATCTGACGGTGCTGCCGCTTTTATTATAATCAAATGTATTTTCCAATAATCTCGTGAGCACCTGCTCAAGACGATACCGATCCGCCACGATCTGCCGGGGCACATGATTTCCGATTTCAACAGAGAACAGAAGCCGTCGCCCGGCGGCATTAGGAAGCATCTTAGCTTCAAGGATTCCGAGAAAATCTATAAGATCCAGCTTCTCGGGCTCCAAGACGGCGCCTTTACGGTCCATCTGATGAAGGATAAGCATGTCATCTATAATCGATCGAATGGAAGACCCTGCAGATATTATATTGTCAAGATATCCTGCTTCTTTCGTATCATCAGAAACCTCGGAGCGTGCAATTTCGGCATTTCCGATAATTGAGCCGAGGGGGGATCGGATATCTCTGCTGAGGCGGGCGAGAATGCTGTTTCTGGAATTCAGTACAGTCTGCACTTTTTCTAAAGCATACCTGAGCTCTGCCTGCCTTTCCACTGCGTTCTCAACTACACCGCTGATATCCTGAATCGTATTGCAGATCAGGTCTCCCGGTATATCGATCCGGTAGAAATTCGCTTCTTTGTGTCTTACCGTGCCGTCCGTTTCGACAGTCTCAAAATATACCGTGTATTTAGGTCTGTGTCGGAGTTCCCGGCGAATATTTTCAAGTGCCAACATATCAAAAGCCTCTAAATATCCGTCTTCATTCTTCACAGCTCTCTGCATCAGGCGGTCCAGCAGGACCTTGTATTCTACTCCCTCTTCCCTGATATCACGCCCCGGATTACGGCGGATATCGGAGAGTTCATAAGCCCTTCCGTACTTTGCATTTATCAGATAGATCCTGTCATAATCATTATCGGACACAGCTCCGAGCAGTTCTTCGACAATTTTATCCCGGAAAATATCCACATTGTAAAGGACGGCCTCAATATCGCCGGTATCGGCATTTTTCGCCATGTTTATTGCCGTAGTAACCCACATGATCCGGTCTGTTTCCATAAAAAAAGTATGTTCCATGGAAAAATGTGTGTGTCCCTGCTCATACTCCCGGATAAGCGTACGTCTGTCAAACAGATTAACGAAGCTTTTTTCATCCGCCTTCTTGCCGCATCTCTCAGCAAGACATCGAAAAAAAACATCCACATTCATCGGATGCAGGATATCCATTCCTTCGGGAACTCTTCCGAGAGGAATTCCCATCGTATTCTGAGACAAGTTAAGCCGATACATGCCGAGCGCATAAGGTGACACATCAGACATCAGAGTGATATCCGCGTAATAACGGTTTCTCAGATCTGTCCTCAGTCGATGCTCGTCGGTCACATCATAAATATAGTGAGCCATGACTTTCCGGCCTTCATATTCAAATTCTCTGCCTCGAGCCCTCCAACACACACCCTGCGGCTCAAAGTACTCTTCCATTTCGTACTCTTTCCGGGATTTTAACTTCTCTGTAAATCTGATGACATGAGCTCCCGATGTCTTATCCAATGCCTCAAGGCAGTTCATGCCGATTACATCTTCCGGCTTTCTGCCGGAAAAAATGACTTCAGCATTGTCTGATGCGTATAGCACTTTCAGTGATTCCACATCGCATACCAGTATAATTGTTCCCGCCCGATTCAGTACCGAGTTCAGCAAACCATAATCATTATTCAATTCATACCCGCCTTTTTTCACAGTTGTTTTATCATCAGCTATATTCAAAGCATATTTTTGTTTAAATTATATATTGTTTATTGTTAGTATATCAGCATATCAAGTCTGAATTTTTATGCAATCTAACTAATTTATTTTAACATATTACACAAAAATAATAAATTCTAAATTTTTTCTTTTTGACAATAATTAGACGATTATCGAGGAATGACAGCTTTACTACCGCAACAAAAAAGGCTACAATTATTTCTATACAGATAATGCTTGTCAGACCAATGTAATACTTATAATCTTGTGTCAATCTCTTTCTCAAAACGGGATCAGGAGGTATATGATGGACTACTCATCCGAAAAACCGCATCAGGAACTCCAGCCGAATTGCGTTGTAGGCATCGGCGCTTCGGCAGGCGGATTGGAAGCGCTCCAACAGTTCCTGACATTCCTGCCTGGAAATACAGGCATGGCATTTGTTATCATTCAGCATCTTGCACCCGACCATAAAAGTCTTCTCACCGATATTCTCGGCAAATATACAAGCATGCCGGTTTGCGAAGCCCGTGACGGAATGCGCGTGAAGCGCAACCATATTTATATGATTCCTCCGCGTTTCAATCTGGAGATCGTTTCCGATGTCCTGCATCTGTGCGAATACAACCATCAGAAAATCAATCATCCGATCGATGTTTTCTTCCGTTCTCTTGCGGCGGCATACGAGAACCGTGCAGTAGCAGTCATCCTTTCCGGTACCGGCTCGGACGGCACCAACGGAATACGTTCTATTAAGGAGCAAAACGGCGTCATCATCGTACAGTCGCCGGAGAGTTCGAAATTCGACGGTATGCCGAGGAATGCCATCTCGACCGGATTTGTCGATATTATTCAGTCACCTGATAATATTGCCCGGGAGATGGCGCATATTTCCGCATCGCTGGTCGACTCTACCACACAGCTGCAGCTCACCGATAACGACCTGATGGGAAGAGTATTTTCGATATTAAAGAACGTCACCAACATAAATTACACCTATTATAAGCAGACAACGATTCTTCGCCGGGTCGAGCGCAGACTTGTAGTCACACACAACAGAAATCTCCAGGAGTATGTGAACTATCTGACCAACAATCCCGAGGAAGCTAAAATTCTGGCCAAAGAAGTCCTGATCGGAGTCACAAGCTTCTTCCGCGACCCGGATTACTTTGAGGTCCTCAAAGAGAGAGTCGTAAAAACACTGATTCAAAACGGACAGAAGTCCGAACAGATCCGCGTATGGGTCGCCGGCTGCTCCACCGGTGAGGAAGCATACTCCATTGCGATCCTTTTCATGGAAGCCATGGAAGATCTGAATATAAGAAGAGATATAAAAATATTTGCCACAGATCTCGACTCGGATTCCATAAGTGTAGCCGGCCGGGGAGTCTACGGCGACAACATCATTGAAGATGTCAGTGTGACCAGACTGTCACGCTATTTTACGAGAAAAGGGAACAAATACTTTATCCGGCACGATATCCGAAAAATCCGGATGTCCTGAATCATCCAACCATGACCACTTTCCATCTTGCCCTGGCGAAAAACTCTGCGCTGGAGATGGAAAGGAAAGAACTTCAGAAGAAACAGGAAAGCTTCAAGCCAAAAT
>CAMYVI010000194.1 GCA_947302185.1 uncultured Lachnospiraceae bacterium | reverse complement strand
ACAGTGAAGGAGAAGGACTATGAAAAAAAGATTTATTGCGTTGCTGATAGCGCAGGCCCTGATTGTGAGCAGCGTCACTGCACCGGCATATGCATCGGACTTGTCTGATTATGGGACACAACTCGATGAAACAGCTATCGGATCCGGGATGTATCCGGACGATCTGTCGGGTGAAGATGACCTTGCGGATGGGGAGGATGTACTGTCGGAAACGGATTTTGCCGACGAGTTATACGAGGATGATGAGAGCGGATTGCCGGAATCTGACCCGGATATCGACTTCTCCGAGGCCGACGATGAAGAGCAGGAGAGTCCGGTTGACGGAGAGGAAGAGTTACAGAATGCAGAAGACTCTGAGAGTGCCGGTTCGACGGATGCTGCAATAGATGCTCCCGCCACGTCACAGGAAATGCAGGTCGTGACAGATGAACTGAAAAAGCAGGCGGAAGCAGAAAAAGAACCTGAAGCAGAAAAGGAACCTGAGGCGGATCTCCTCATAGAGGAACAGCTCAAGGAGCAGGAGGAGATTCTTGTCGGAAAGCCTGCGGCACCGGAAGAGATCGTGTGCGGAGATACGGGTTCATTTGCACAGGCACTCTCCGACATGAATATCGAGTATCCCTGCGACTATGAAGCGGAAATCGTCATCGATCTCAACGAGGATCTGATTACCGGCGGTGACGGAGAGGAGCTTGTCGGAGCAGACAGCTATGTCCTTGCGGCTGCGGAAGAAGATGATGCAAATGCGGCAACCGCGCTCCTGAAGGAGAACGGATATGCAGATGTCACCTGTGAGAACAATGTGATACGTGCAAATGACAGATATGCCACATGCCGCCTATTTGTCATGTCTTCGGAGCCGGTCGACACGAGAGGAGCCCTCTCGGTCATTACATTTGGCGAAACGAACCTCATTCAGTACGCGACGCCGGCTGAAGCCGCGATTGCTGCCGAGATGTTGAAGGATGATCCCGGGGTATGGGAAGTTATACCCGATCTCGTCATGACGATTGACAGTGATATGGATGCTGACATTGAAATGGATTCCGAGGAAACGGATGCTGACATTGAGACGGATTCCGAGGATACGGATGCCGGAGAAACTGCCGCAACCGGTCAGAGTCCGGACAGTGTAGACATAGAGACGCCTGAAGCGGAAATCAGGGAGGGAGACTCCGGAGCAGATGCGGCGGCCTATGGTGAAAATGGTGGCACAGAGATTTCCGGCACAGACATGTCGACCGATACGGAAGATGAAACGGAAATTCCTGATCTGGAACCGGAAAGTGACGACGAGGAGAACGTCGGACGATATTTCAAGGGGTATTCCGGCTATTTTTCCCGGGCCGTGTCCTATATGGGAATTGACAGACTGCTGAATAATACCGGGTCAATCAATACGGTGGTTTATGTGGCAGTAATTGACACCGGATACGATACATCCTGCTCCTATGTCAATTATGATCGTGTGCTGCTGAATAAGGCTATTTCTGTTGTCGGCGGAAGTGTTAATGATAGAGAGGGACACGGGACATTTGTCCTGAACCAGATTTATGAAGCTACGGACAATGCGGTTCGATTCATACCGGTCAGAATGTATGATAATTACGGAAACAGCAGTGCAAGCAATGCATTGTCGGCGATTTATAAATCAGTGGACGCCGGTGCCGATGTTATCAATTACAGTAACGGCGCATCTATCGGGTATTACGAGACGTTTTCTGCGGGAGAAGCAGCACTGCAATATGCGTTGAATAAAAAGTGCTATTTGGTAGCAGCCGCAGGAAATGAGCATACCGATACCCATTATGTATGGCCGGCTAAGAGCAACAGATGCCTTACAATCTCCTCGATTTCTTATTCAACAGGACAATATACGGATTACACGAACTACGGAAGCAGTGTAGACTTTGCCGCACCGGGCGGAGAGTATAATAGACCCATATATGGCATCGGTAAGGGTAATAATACTTATGAGGGCGAGACCGGAACGTCCATGGCGGCACCGTATTATACTGCGGTTATTGCCGATCTTAAGGCGAACGGCCGTGCCTTCGGTACTCTGTCCAATCTCATTAAGAGCCTGAAGAGTTATTGCAATCCGTACCTGACATCATCATCGTCATATTATGTCGGAAATGGCTGTGTATATCTCGGAAATGCAATCAACCGCACGATTACTACAGATATGTTCAAGGCGATTGGGAACCGTGCATATACAGGAACTCAGATCAGGCCGAATCCGAGCGTTAAGTATAACGGCAAGAAAATGATGCTGCACAGAGATTATGAACTGTCCTACGGCTATAATGTCAATGTGGGTACGGGCAGGGTTTATGTTTCCGGACGCGGTGTATATACAGGCTCGGCATACCGGGATTTTAACATTGTGCCCCGGAGTATAGAAAAGGCATCCGTGAAGATCAAGACCGGAAAATATGCCTACGCCTACAGCGGAACGGCGAAGACTCCTACAATGGTCGTTAAGCTGAACGGCAAAACATTACAGCAGGGATATGATTATACACTTACGTACAAGAATAATGTGTATCCCGGACAGGCAACGGTCGTCGCTCAGGGTATAGGAAATTATAAGGGAACCGCATCCTGCCAGTTCGGAATCAGCAAGCGCGTGACAACGATACTCAATAATTACACGTATATCCTTGTGCCTAAAGCGGCAACCGGCCGGGTCGTCGGACTGAAGAGCGGCGGCATGACCAATAACACGGCGCTGTGTATAACAAGTAAGACGTGTTCGGAGGGACAGCAATTCAAGCTGACGAAGAACAGCGACGGCACGTATTCCATTATCAGCATGAAGTGTGAGCTCGCTGTGGATTCCTACAACGGGAGCAAGAATAGCGGCGTCAATGCTGTCATCCGTGTATTCAGTAAATCGCGCAAGTCAGAGAGGTGGTCAATCAAAAAATGCAGTGACGGAACCTTCGTATTCGTGAATAAAAATTCCGGCAAGGCGCTCAACGCAGAAAACGGAGCCGCAAATAAAGCTGCGGTAAAAATGCGGAACAGGACGAACAGTACGGCACAGAGATTCTATCTCGAGCAGGTATCCACCAAAGTGGTGACCAGACCATATGACGGTCTCTGCACACTGAGAGCTTCCAGGAACAAGAGCTTTGTAATCGATGTCCCGGCGGGATCAACACAGAGCGGCACGAAGCTGCAGGTTTACAGAAGCAACGGAACCAAAGCACAGAAGTTCCGCTTCTACTACAGCGGAAATAATACGTACCGTATCGTGAATGTTAATTCCGGCAAGGTGCTTATGCCGACGAAATCCAAGGCGACGAAGGGCGCTGCGATTGTACAGGGAGTATGGAAAGGTAAGACCTGTCAGAGATGGAGAATTGTAAAGAAGAGCAACGGAACCATCGCCCTTAAAAATTATGAGGGATACTACCTGGAGATGGTCGGGAATACGCCTAAGAATGGGGCTAAACTGCGCTTGAATTCGTATTCGGCGGCCAGACGGTTTATGTGGGTGAGAAAGAAAGAGTGACTTAAATATGACCGATAGAGGAAAACAAAACAGTGCCATGCCGGGGCTTCTTGCCATAGCTTTTAGCATTGCGCTGATCATGGTATTCGCCTCCAACTTCTATTTTATCTTCGCGATGCCATATCAAAAAAGCTACCGTGAGATGACGATGATCAAATACGCGGTTGACTTCTCAAGGGGACTCAACCCGTATAGTGCAGCTCTGCTTAAAGCGGAGCTGCCGTTCAACTCCGGGTGTTATGCATTTCTGCAGTCGTTTATTACCGGATTTATCCTGAAGTTCTTTCCGGTGAGCCGCGCATTGACGGTCTCCGAAGTATTCAGCAAATGCATCGATGCGGGAGCAGCTCTCCTGGTCTATCTGACGGTGAGGAAACACGGATGCGAGCGATGGATATCTTTGCTTGCGGCACTGATTTCGGTGCGCATTGTCTCTGCATGTACTGCCTATCCGCATTCGCTCGGCATGCTGCTGGTATATTTGCTCGCGTTCCTGATCGCGAAGGATACTGTGGAAAATGTATACCACCCGTTTCTCTACGCGGTCATCGTGATACTTGCATTTTACTCGAAACAATATTTCCTTCTGCTTGGACCGTGCCTTTTTGTGTATCTGCTGTTCCGCTCTCTGCGGGATGCCGTGAAGCTCGCGATTTATGGGCTGGTGATCGGATTCGGATCGCTGTTTTTCATCGACCGTGTATTTCCGCTCTACCTTCCGCTCGTGCTGGTCAGGGCCAACATCGATTCCAACATGCACGGAATTCTGTATATTCTGAAGCAGATTGCAACCGTTGTTGCCATCAAATATCCGGATGTGGCGATACTCAGCCTCGGCGCGCTTTTCATCGTGGTGCCCGTACTCTGCGCGAAGTACCGCGAGCAGTGCGGAACGGCCGTGCAGAAGACATGGGCTCTGTGCAAGTCCCTATCCTATGAGGAGGTCTGTCTGCTTGTCTCCGTCCTGCCAGTCACATATATCTCAAGAAATCACGGGCAGTTCTGCGAATACTACGAGCAGCTGATGGTGCCTTATGCGATCATCTGGGGCTGCGCTGTCATGGACAGGGTCATGAAGGGATCTCATTCGGATGAGAAAGGAAAGCAGTTTCTTCAAGCAGATCAATCAGGAATTTGTGATATGAAGGGATCTCATTCGGAAAAGACCGGAAAGGCAGTACGAATTCTGATGATTGCAGCCGCGGCATGCGGGGTCTTTCTGACGCTTAGCCGAATCCCGGTCGTGTATTTCCGTACGGATATTGCCGCTGCGAAGCAGACGTGGACCGATACAATAGATATAATAGAAGAAAATGCGCCTAACCGGCGCATCATCACCTCTCCCCTGCTGGCAAATTACTGCCTGGTAAACGACATCTACACAGATGATTACGGCCAGGCCCAGTATAACTCGGACAGGGCCATGAAGATCCTTAATGAGAGTCCTGTATATAATAAGTATTTCCCGGAAATGGCCGAGATCATCGAGATGACACTGAAATATCGGCAGGAGGTCCAGAAGCAGCTCGATGAGGGCTACTATGAGGTAGTGGCCCTGAGCAGTGATGGCAGAGGGAGCCTCAATTACGAGAATATGAGGATCGACGAGAATCTGTATAAGTCGTATGGGGTGAAGAGGCTGGCGGTGGGAACGTCGAGCTACTATATTAAGATTTATGTCAGGAAGTGAAA
>CAMYVI010000193.1 GCA_947302185.1 uncultured Lachnospiraceae bacterium | reverse complement strand
TGTCTCATCAAGAAACACCTCCTCCGATGTTTTTTCTGAATATATAGACTATTTTATCACCTACGTCCTATTGATTCAACAAAAAAGCCTTTAATCAACACATTATGAAAAAACTGCTTTGGAATCTACGCTGTACACATAGACTCCAAAGCAGTTTCTAATTCGTAAATCACAATCTTTGACCGCGCGCGAGCTGCGCGACGCACTTGCGCGTCTTCCTCCGCGCAAATCCGCGATCCGCCGGAGACATCCTATTGTCATTCCGCGACCGATTCATCCTGCGGTTCTGTCGCCGCCGCCAGACCTGAATCAGTTCCGGCAGCACCGGTACTCCCCACTGCCGAGGCAGAGGGCGGATCAATTATCTTCAGATTGACCTGGGCACTGCCCGCAGTCACTTCATCTGACGAAATCACAATCTCACCGGCTTTGATTTTTGCGATCACTGCGTCAATATCTCCCTGAGTCAACGCAGTGAGGTCTGAATAATCAATTGCAAGTTCGGCACTGTCATCCGCAATGCCATAGTAAACCATCTCTCCTCCGCGGAATGTCTTGTCACCCTCAAAATCACGGATAATCGCTTTGGCTATTCCTTCATAAGATGGCATGACCGAGAAGAGACAAGTCGCGTTGCCTTCCCGAAGATCCGCGCCTCCGGCAATGAACGGCATATTCTTTACGAACGCGGCTCTTCCGACTGCTGTCCCGATATTCTCACCGACCGCAAAAATGATTTCCGCGCCGTCTCCGTATAAACTGAGAGCATCTGACATGCGAAGAGGTGTCAGCTCATCCGAACCCGAATATACGCCTGTGATCTTAACAGCGTCATTGCCCAGACTCATTTCCGAAGCAGCTGTCACACAGCCCTGTATAAAACCGCCGGCATAACGGAGATTAAGGTCATTTTTCTCACCGGCGATGAAAGCCAGATTTCGTGAACCGTTCTTTACTGCCGCATAACCTGCCAGAAAACCCATGTCCTCATACGCGGCTCCGGCACACATAGTGTTATCTCTTATCTCTTCGCTCTCACCCTCAGCTTTTCTCGGGACTCCGTCAATCAGAGCATACTTGATCTTCCTGTGGTTTTTCTGCGCGTTGTAAATGGGAATCTCCATATCTTTCCCGTACGCGACAGCCAACTTTATCTTATCATCTGATACCTGATCGAAAACATCCTCAATCGCTTCTTCCGTATTATCCGCCGCGACATAGACCCTGGAAATATATCCAGCATCCGCAGCTGACTCCTCCACTGCAGCCTGTACCACAGCCTCACTGCTCCCTGCAGCGGGATCATGGAGGAGGGTGACCGCATATCTCGGCGTATCAGCGCTGTCACCGCAGGCCGCAAGCGATGCACCCAGTACACCGACCAGAAGAAATGTTAAGAATCCTTTTCGCAATTTAATGCACTTCCTTTCGAAATCCAAATATTATTTACTGACCGAAGAGGAATTTCATTACCTGCTCAGCAGACATTTTCTGCAGTCCATCCGGATCCTTGAGGATACCGCTGCCGTTTACTACCCAACGGGCGATAGTAACGTTAGATGTATAGCCGCTGCCGACAGTCCTGATATCATACGGCCAGTTAGGCGCAAGAAGTTTCATATACTTCTTGGCAAGAACTGTAGCCTGTCCGCCCGTTCCGCTGATCTGAACTCCCTTTGGCGATGAGTGCACAAGAAGAATTGTCTTGTCACTGCATGTGCCGAGACTGATCCAGACATGTCCGTCCATACTTACAACATCGCCGGGACGGAATGTCGTTGTCTTGGTCGCCCAGCCCTTCTTGATATAAGTCGGCGCAACGGTCGTTGACTGATAGACCATGTAGGCCTGATCGTCCTTCGTATACATTGTATTATAAAGAACCCATCCTGCAAAGCCCGAACAGTCAAGACCTGAAAAATATTTAAAGCGATACTTTGTATAATCATAGCCGGCTTTCGCGTAATTGTTGTAGAAAGTCTGCCATGTCTTCTGGTAACCTATCTTGCTTGAATCATTCGTGGCAGAGGTTTCGCCTCCCCAGCCGCCGCCCCAGATATAGAGCGTGCGTCCTGCCGGGACAAATGCGTTGTGCAGGTATGAGGTAAGCGTCTTCTTGCCGTTGATTGTTGTCTTAAAGCCAGAGCCGGATGTCGAGACCTGACTTCCGCGCGCTCCGCTCGCGTCGACATTATATCCATCGACGACCGTTGATTTCAGCAGATTGCCATTGGAATCAAAATAGTAATACTTGCCGCTGATCTGTACCCACTTGCTCTTCGCGGCTGCGCCGTTGACATAGTAGGACTGCTTTCCTGACGTCGTCGTTCTCCAGCCATCGGCAGGCGTCGTCGGCACAAGTATAAATTTCTGCCTCTTTGTATTATTCTTAGTCTCCACACAGACATTGGAATAATTCGTAAAGCTTCCGTTCTGGACAGACAGGACTGTTCCGCCTACAGATACAATGTAGTAGCTTCCGTCCGCGTCGCCAGTCGGAACAAACTTCCACTTCTGTGTCGATCTGGAGCTCTTGCCGTACTGGACTACATTGGTCCCGCTTGCAGTCTTTGCGCCGTAGGTGTCAAGGACCTTGCCTGATTTGATATTGGCAATATAATATGTCCCGTCAGAGTTGGCGATCAGATTGAATTTCTGGCAGTTCTCGCCAAGCTTCACCGAATAGATGACACCGTTTCCGTTGTTCTCAAAAGTGCCTGTCTTTATATGAAGCGCATATGAATAGCCGCCCGCAGCCCGGATCGAGAATGTTCTGGCTGTCGGAGCTGCCGGACTTGCCGACTTAAATTTCCACTTCTGGGCATCTGATGAACCGGGATTAACAGCCACAAGGTCCGTGCCGCTAGACGTCCTCGCGCCGCTGACAGAGATATTCCTGCCATTTGCGCGGTTGCGGATCGTATAATAACCGCCGGAGCGCTTGATGATCCACTTCTGCGCATCTTCATTGGCCGGAGACGTCTGGACGACCGAAGATCCGGACGCCTCAAGGTTCTTTCTGGAATTCTCGTTGGTTATTGTGTAAATGAAGTTGGCTTTGTCCACGCAGGTGACAACGAATCTCTGCGAATTCTTTGTGGCTGCAGTCGCTATCTCGGCAACTGCGCCCTTATACACCGATGCGCCCTCGATCTGCATATTAAGACTGCTGCCGAGAGCTGAATTCACGGCATAGACACCGCTGTCAAGACGATAAGCCACTGCCTCTGAACTCTTGCTGATGTTCCAGTACTGCGGATCACTGCCCGTGAAACTTACGTTCTGAACATTAGCTCCCGCGTTCCTGGAACCCCACTGTGTTCCCAGCACAATGTGAGTGGCCTTACTGTTGGAGATCACATACTTGCCGGTGGTCTTATCCTTTTTGATATGCCATTTCTGCGATGACGAGCCCGAATAATCATACTGATAAATATTCGTACCGTTAGCTATCGTTGTGCTGGCGGCTGTAACGGCTTTTCCGGAATGCGGATTTACCAGAGAATAAAGTCCGCTTCCCAGAGCTTTCACATAGAAGATCTGTCCTTTGCCGTTCGAATTCCCGCCTATGCGGATATTGGTCTTATTGTCCGTACCCGCACCCGATACCTCAAGCACGTTTTCCGGCGAGGCATTTAATGCAAATGTATAATAGCCGGTACTGATCTTCGCGTCAGCCAGCCTTGACTCAGCAAGGACCATTCCGGTGACCGGGACAAATCTCCACTGCTGTCTGTGATAAGACGCAACTGACGTATTGACATGAATGTTCGTTCCGGGGCTCGTCACGCCTCCGTCGACCTCCATCACCTTGCCGGTCGATTTTCCGATCCGGAGCTGATAGTAGCCGGACTTGGAACCCTTCACAGCATACCAGCGCTGATATTCCGAAGTCGACGCTTTAGCCTGCAGAACATTTGAACCGGACACAGCCGCGCGAAGCCCGGAATTATAGTTCTGGAAATAGTAGCCGCCATGACCGTCCGATTTAACATAGAAAGCCTGGGAATAGTATCCCTTTTTCGCGCAGAGTGTAATATTGGCGTTTGCCTGTGTCGAACCGCCCGTCACACCGAGAACGTATGCAGAGCTGAGTGCCGATTCGATAAAGTACAGACCCTCTGAAAGAGTCGCGCCGACCACTTCCTCCTCTACGATACCGCTCTCAGTATTCTCCGCACCGGCAGTCTCATCCTGAGACTCCGTATTCTCAATATCAGATGAAAGGCTGCTCTCCGTGTCCTCCGGGAAGCTTTCGTCTTCCGCGACGTCTTCCGCAATACTCTCATCTGTATGTTCCGGATAGATGACCGCTGCATCGTCTGTGACTTCCTCCCCCTCATTCTCATAAAAGTCATCAGCGATACTCTCAGTGACGTCTATGCCATCGAATGCGTCATTTTCTTCAGAAAAATCCTCACCGGCATCTTCCGCGCTGCCGGTATATTCTTCTTCAGTCACGCTGCCTGTGAGCTCTGCTTCCGCAGCGCTAACCGGCGATATGACCGTAACCGCCATAAGTACCAGGGCTAAAAGCAACCCGAGTAATCTGCATAGCCTGTTCTTCCCCATCGTCGCTCCCTTCTGTAAATATACCTTATTAATATAATATCCATGTGCCAAATTTACCCTATGAGTACTCACATTATACAACACGAGTAATTTGTTATCAAGCAACGCGGTTAAGATTACTACACATTCCCTTAACAAATTTCTTTTTATTTTTTAACATCTTTTAACAATTATTAACAAATTGTTTCATAAATCGGCCTTTTCCTACTTTTATCGCGTTCCACGGCAGGTGAGTAGACGCCGAATTTCTTCTTTTAGCACTGACCCGAAACCCTGCGCCGAAAAATGAAAAACGGCACGGACATGTGTCCGTGCCGAGCCGTTCAAAATATCTTATTACTTGCGGCTGCCCCTGTTGCTCGAAAGAAGTCGCAGGATATACAGGAACAGGTTGACAAAATCAAGATACAGCTGCAGCGCCGAGAAGATTGAAGCCTTCTCGAGGATCGCCGCATCTCCCATCCGGCTGTAATACTCATAATTCTGTCTGATCTTGGCAGTATCATAAGCAGTGTAACCGAGGAAAATCGCAATGCCCAGGTAGCAGATCATAATGTTGAAAGCTCCGAGATTCAGGAACATTCCCAGAACACCTACAATAATCAGCATGATGAGACCGCCGAAAAGCAGCGGACGGATCGAATCAAGT
>CAMYVI010000192.1 GCA_947302185.1 uncultured Lachnospiraceae bacterium | reverse complement strand
CAATACTCGTGACTACTACTAAAAGATGGTCGTGAAACATAGCAGCCAGTTATACGCATGACCATCTTGTTGCTTAGGCTGTAGAATGATGGGCAATCGGTAAGGCATCTCGTGACATGGACTCTGCCATCTCTGCCAAAGTAGTAATACTTTTCAGAAAATAGCCTCCCAGCTGATTCCTAACATTACAACACTCATCACAACGGCAATCACAACAGACAACTGATGATACATATACGGGACCACGCTATCTGCTCTTCTTCTGATTACCATCGGCATTTTTCTGAAGCTGACAATTCCATTCGCCAGAAGAATCACAGCTCCCAAAGCCATCACGGTCACGATGAATTTTAAAGATACATCACGATAAGCCAGAATTGTGAATACTCCAAAAGGAATCACTATATTGGTTATTACTGTTACTTCGGTTCGATATCGTCTGAAGCTGATCAGGACCCCTGCTGCCTCTGCTGCGACAACAAGGACACACAGCAGACGAGTTGTTTCTGCATCTCCGATATTCGGAAGACACCGGTACAGATAGATTCTATAGAGGATAAACGCGAAAATTGTATAAGCGACCATTTCAGCAACATACTTCACTTCGGTCATTGTATTTCTGCTTTTCATAACACACCTCCATAATTTGAATACTGATCATCACAGATTGCTATCTGTTCTGATTTCTTAATTTTCTTTCTTATGAAGAGTATAAGTGTTCTGAAAAATCTTTTTTTCTGCAGCCGCCCTACTGTTTCATTTTCTTATCTGTTTCACCACCAGTTCCAGCTTCTCCCGTTCTCCGAATCATAAGCATAATTATCATCCGTATCAGATCCGGAATTGCTGCCTGATCCGTAACCGCCTGAGCCGGCAGTGTCGGAATTATTCCCCCAGAGCGAATCCCACCAATCCGAAAAAGATCCGCTTCCGGAATTATCGGAACCGCTGTCCGAACCCGAACTTCCGTTATCTCCGGATCCTGAATTTCCGCCATTCCCGGAGCCTCCATTTGAACCCGAACTTCCGCCGTTACCGGAGTTTCCGCCGCCATTGACGTTACCTGACCCGGAGTTTCCGTTACCGGATCCGCTATTTTGTCCGCCATTTGAATCCCCGCTGCCCCAGAATGTTGACCACGCGCTCTTATGTTCCTTGCACTCTCCGCTCTGCAGATACTCAGGAAGCACATACTCCTCATCCTGTGTCCCGGGGGTAGCGCTCTTTAAGTAAACCTCTCTGTGTGTGTCATGGCAGTACTTATTGGCTTTCAGACCTGAAGAGTCGCACACCTTCACCGCTACATGACAGTCACACTTCTCCGTCGGCTCTGTACCGGGAACGTAAAATTCCGTCACCGTCATATCTCCCTGCTGCGTTGAATCGCATAGGCCTTCGATCGCCACTTTTCCGCATTTTTTGCAGATCACGACCGTTTTCAGCCCGTCCTCGCTGCTCAAATGCATATATTCCCTTGATTCATGTGCCCTGGACATGACTGTTTTCCACACATTTTTCACGTAGGCGGATTCCTCCTGTCCGGAGCGGTCATCATATCCGCCCCACACGCCGCAGGTCAGATAGGGGGAATAGCCGACGAACCAGAGGTCGACGCCATTTGTCGTAGTACCGCTCTTTCCTGCAATATCCATTCCTTCAAATGCAGCGTCCGCTCCCGTGCCCGACCAAATCGCATCTTCCATGGCATTTGTCAGAAGAGCTGCTGTGCTCTCGGAAATGACCTTGCGGCTCTCAGCCTGTTTGTCAACAATCACGTTCCCGTCATGATCGACTATCTTCGTATAATAAACAGGTCTTATATATGTCCCGCCGCGGGCTATAGTTCCGTAAGCTGCGGTGAGATCGAGATTAGTGACGCCATTTGTCAGACCGCCGAGAGCAAGCGCCTCCACGCGGTCGTCATCCGTGAGTGTCGAAATTCCGAAATTTTGGAGTTCATTCCAGACCGCGTCGATACCGAGCTTCTGGAAAGTCTTCAGCGCAACGATATTGCTCGACTTCACAATTGCACTGCGAACCGTCGTGAATCCGCCGTAAGAACCGTCGGCATTCTGAACCTCCGTCCCGTCAGAATAAGTGTAAGGCGCGTCGTCAAATATCGTGCCGAGCGTGATTTCTCCTTCGTCCAGTGCCGCCGCATATTCGCCGATGATCTTAATTGTCGATCCCGGCTGCCGCGGTTCGCTCGTTGCACGGTTCAAAATCAGAGAAGCCGTCTTCTGACCGCGACCGCCGACCATGGCCTTGACCTGACCGTTCTCCGTGTCGACAATGACTATGGAAACCTGCGCATCCGTGCTGTACAGGTCCGGATTGTTGGCTTCATCCTCGCAGATCTGCTGCAGAACACTGTTCTCGGTCGAGTGAATCGTGAGACCTCCCCGATAGATCATGTTCCAGGCAGCTTCTTCGCTGCAGCCGGTCGAAGCCATGATATCAGCGAGAACATCGTAAATCATGGCATCCTCAAAATATGTCAGGATCTCCGTATTGTCGAGCGGTTCATTTTCCGCCTGTTCGATTCTCGCATAGACATCATCAGCTAAAGCCTCGTTGTATTCGTCCTCCGAGATGAAACCGAGTTCCTTCATTTTGGAGAGGACGAGTTCGCGTCTTGCGGCATTTGCCTCCTTATTGATACGCGGATTATACTTCGTGGGATTCTTCGTGATGCCCGCGAGCACCGCGCACTCGCTGAGATTCAGTGTGGTGACGTCCTTGTGGAAATAATATTTCGCAGCCGTCTCCACGCCCCAGTTTCCGCCGCCGAGATTGATCGTATTCATGTAGTTTTCGAGGATCCAATCCTTGGTCACACGCATTTCAAGGCAGATTGCCAGATACTGCTCCTGAATCTTGCGCACAAGCCGATCATAAAATGTAGCCTCGCCGGTCCATCCGGCAAAAACATTGTTCTTCAGAAGCTGCTGGGTAATTGTGCTCGCACCTTCCGTGAATCCGCCGTTCTGAATTCCCCTGACAAATGCCCTCATAATTCCTTTCGGATCCACCCCATGATGCTCATAGAATCTCTCATCCTCTATTGCGACAAATGCATGCTGAAGAAACTCGGGCACCTCTCCGAGCGTCACGTACACGCGGTTGGATTCCTCACCGGATAAGGTGAGTACGACATTTCCCTCGTCATCCAGGACGTTGGACCGGTAGCCTTCCGGCTTTGCGTCCAGAATAGTTATGGAGGGAGCTGTCATCATACAATAAAAAAGGAATCCTGCACCTGTGAGCAATGCTCCCAGAGTCAGAATTCCCAGGGTTATGGCAATCTTCTTAGCGATTGCCCGTCTGCGTCCGCTTTGCATGGATTTCCTCCTTCCAATCACCCGTCAATAATCCCTTCTATAGGGGCTGTCGCTTGCCATCTCAACATAACTGCAGTTTCTCTTTCGCAATCATCACTTCTTGTATCTCGCAAAATTCTGCGTCCGAGATTGAAACTGTCTGTTATATATCCGACAGCACTGCCATAGCGACATCCACCGCACATGCGGAAAAGAGCGGGCTCCATATGCCGTCTGGGACTCTCACCCTGGTCAAAATGACCCCCGGCAGGAATATTCCACCGGGGGGCATCACTACATATTCAAAATAGCATTGGTTTGTGTGCAAAACGTGTTTGAATTGTTAATTTTGGTTACGGGTTCATCTTCTACTATACCCGGCAATCACTTCTGCAGTGCTCATCATTACGACTTGCAATTCAGGCTTGCGGTTCATCTTCTACTATGCCGGCAATCATTTCTGCAGTGCTCATCATTATGACCTGCAATTCAGCTTATGATTTACCTTCCGCTCTCCTTGATATAAGCAGCTACTTCATCCGGTGTCGGCATCACGCAGAGCGCGCCTTTCTTGGTTGTTACGAGAGATGCAGCTGCATTTGCAAAGATAAGAAGTTCATGGAGCTGCTCTTCGTTCATCTCCAGACCGTATTTCAGGACAAAATGCAGTGCGCTCGCACAGAATGTATCTCCTGCACCTGTTGTCTCGATTGTTGCCGGATTCAGGAAACCTGCCTCATAGGCTTCAACGCCGTTGCAGTATGCCTTGGAGCCGTCCGGACCGTAAGTGGCAAATACAAGCGGAATCTTGTACTCATCGATAATCATCTTGATTCCCTTGTCCAAATCGGATTCGCCGGTCATGAACTCGATCTCGTTGTCGGAAATCTTCAGAACATCGCATCTGGACAGACCGTAAGCGATTTTCTCTTTGGCTTTCTCCTCGGAGCTCCAGAGAGGCGGACGGAGATTCGGGTCAAAGGAAATGATAGCACCGCTCGCCTTTGCGATATCGAGAGCTTCAATTGTAGCTGCCTCAATACCTTCGTGTGTCATGGAAAGAGTTCCGAAATGGAAAATTTTCGCATCCTCAATCAGATTCTTGTTGGCGATAACTTCATCTTTGGTGAGCATGATGTCTGCGCCCGGATTGCGGTAGAAAGAGAAATCTCTGTCGCCGTTCGGCAGCTTCTCGACAAATGCAAGTGTCGTATGAACTTCCTCATCCATCATGAGGCCGGTCATGTCGATGCCCTGCTCGATAGTCCTTGCTTTAAGCATTCTGCCGAACATGTCATCGCCGACTTTGCCGAGGAAAGAAACCTTGCGGCCCTGCTTATTCAGCATAGCGAGAACGTTGCACGGAGCTCCGCCCGGATTGACTTCCAGAAGCTTATTTCCCTGCGGGCTTAATCCGCTTTCCGTGAAATCGATCAGGAGCTCGCCGAGGGCAGTAACATCAATCTTCTTTTCTGTGCTCATATTGCTTTATCCACCTTTCCTTAATATAGTTGCGTGTTCCGATAAAATATGTTTCAGGATGATTACAACGGATTGGTTTTTTAGTGCTTCTCACTCCTGCAATCATATATTCTGATAATCATTATATCATTTTGCAGGGGAAACTCACTACTTAAATTGTAAACTTGAGCGGAGAAGTGCAGAAATTTTCAGGGCTTTTTTGTCTATTTGTTATAACTGCCTGATTTTTCCTGTTTCTAGTTCTGCACTCTTTTCTCTTCATCCGCCTGCCTGTTTACCGAAGTAAAGCGATTTTCTTCCGCTCCTTCGGCAGTCCGGCACTCTTTTATCTTCATTCACCTGCTTGTTTACCGCAGTAAGACGCTTTTCTTCCGCTCCTTCGGTAATCCGGCACTCTTTTCTCTTCATCCGCCTGCCTGTTTACCGAAGTAAAGCGATTTTCTTC
>CAMYVI010000191.1 GCA_947302185.1 uncultured Lachnospiraceae bacterium | reverse complement strand
ATGAGCAGCAGCATACAAAACCGAGATGACTATATGTTTTGTAAGGAGGAGACACAAAATGAGCGAGAGAATTAATCTTTCTGTACCGGCGCGCGGGAAAGCCCATCTGACATTTGACATTGGGGCAGAGAAGCCGCTTGACATCACCCTGATCTATACGCAGGACATCACAGGCACTTTCCTTCCCCAGTTCCGGGCGTTCACGGAGATCGAGAACCCGGTATGTACGATAGTTCTGCCGATAATTTCTGAAGACCGGAACTATCTTATCGTATCCAAGAAAGAGTTAACATACATCATCGATGAGACGACGAAGGAACTCTATGTATGTGAGGACGGAGCGGCAGATCTCATTCTGACATGCATTGATGATTTCGAAGCGAACGACCATGACTGGGCAAACTTTGATATCGTGGATGATGCCACAAGTATTGGCTATGCGAGGGACGTCGCGAACAGAATCGCGCTCATTCACTCCTCGGTCGCGGATATTCGCCCGTACTTCCTGAGAATTTGACCCTTAGATTTGAATCGATTTTCATGACGGTTCAGCATTGTGTGACAGACACATAACTGCTGGACCGCTTTTCTTGATATGAGTGATGCAACATATAAAGATACACAGTTGTATTAAAGATGAGGAGCAGATATGACACTGGCCATTCCATGGGATGACAACAGCATAGGAAGGATATACAGGCTGCTCTTTGCCGTCTCCTCGTTCGATCCGAAGACAAGGTCCGAAGCAGGTGAGGGAGCGGGTGAGACAGCCGCCGGACTTATGGACCGGTACGGTGACAGTATTCTCCGGTTCGCTTACTCCTATCTTCACAATATGTCCGATGCGGAGGAGATCCTGCAGGATACGCTGCTTGCTTATTTGGTGAATCAGCCGGCATTTGCAAATGAAGCCCACGCCAAAGCCTGGCTCTTCCGCGTTGCCGGTAATCTTAGCAAGAACAGGATCCGCTACAACAGTTACCGCAACCACGATGAGCTCATGGAGGAGCTGGTCGCCGAGGAGAAGGAAGATCTCAGCTTTGTCTGGGAGGCCGTCAGTCAGCTTCCGGAAAATTACCGGGAGGTCATCCACCTGTTCTATCAGGAAGGATTCACGACGGCGGAAATTGCCGCCATTTTGGGACGCAGAGAGGTGACGGTCAGGTCGGATCTTTCCAGAGCTCGAAAGAAGCTGAAAGAAATCCTGAAGGAGGCGTATGACTTTGAGTAGAAAGTACAATGATATCATGGACAAAGTCGTCGTCACCGATGAGATGCGGCGGCGCATCCTCGGGGAGATCAGCAGTGCCGATGCGGAGAGGCTTGCGGCTTATAAAATTGACCCGGATGAAGATTTGACCAATGCCTTTTCAGGAAGAAAAAGATTTCCTGTGTCAAAAATCCTTGCCGGGCTGGCAGTGGCCTGCGCGATCATCCTGATCGCCGGCGTCATAAGAATCACTCTGCCGGTCATGAGCCCCTCGACAGGCACTGATACGGCATATGAGGAAGCGGCAGAGTTTTCGGCGGAAGAGGCTGAAGCTGATACAATGGTCGGGATGCAGGATACGGGAAGTCAGCCGGAGATGCAGTGCGGCGGGAATGTCAACGCAAAGGCAGAAGCTGAAGACAACGGAGCAGTCAGCGCTTCGGCTGCTGAGACAGGCGATGCGCCTGCGGAAGGTATTACAAGCGACAGAGCCGAAACGCAGGTGCGTCTCGGTGAGCCGGAGATACGGAAAGTCGTTGAAAATTATATCGGTTCTGAGTACGTGATATCAGACACTGCGACTAAGGAGGATGCTCTAATATATACTGTGTCGGATGTACAGACGGGGGAAGTTTTTTCGTATATTCGAATCTACATGAGCGACGGCAGCGTGGAGATTGAGAATGCGGAAACCGGAGAAATCTCAGTGCTTACTTTCCGTGATTTGACAGAACGGTAAAACAAAAACCATTTTCTGCCTGCGCGTACGATATTATATGATATAAATCACTCTGAAATATGATACAAAACGCTTTAAAACAGAAATCAAAGTAATAAAAAATCATAAAAAAGAAGGCCGCTATGAGGGGTTGCGGCCTTCCGGGGATGCCGGCGAACCGGCATTGAAAAAGTGAGTGCTTCTCAGCACATTTGTATGTTAGCATAAAACTATGAACAAACTATGAACATTAGAGAAAAATTTGAAAAATCGTAAATTATTTTTTCAAGGAGTGAGCCATGAAAGATTCTGCGGTCATAACACTGAGAAAGGGAGAGGGCAGGCTGATCAAGTCTGGCGGAGCATGGATCTTTGACAATGAAATCGCCGATATAGAGGGAAGCTTTTTTAATGGGGATGTCGTGAGTATCAGAGACTTTGACGGTTATCCCATGGGAAAGGGCGTTATCAATATGAACTCGAAGATCCGTGTGCGCATGCTGACCAGAGATAAGGATACCGAGATTGACAGAGAGTTCCTCACAAAAAGATTGAGGGCTGCCTGGGATTATCGCAGGAAAACTGTCGACACAAGCAGCTGCCGCATTGTCTTCGGTGACGCGGATTTTCTGCCGGGAATCACGATTGACAAGTATGAAGACATACTCGTCATAGAATCTTTGTCTCTGGGCATGGACAGGATGAAAGAGCTTATTCTGGAAATCCTGACCGGAATCTTAGCCGAAGACGGAATAAAGATCCGCGGGATTTATGAGCGCAGTGACGCGAAGGAGCGGCTGAAGGAGGGAATGGAGAGGAAAAAGGGATTCATCGGCCAGCCCTTCGACACTCAGGTCCCGATCACAGAGAACGGCGTTCATTATCTTGTCGATGTGGCGGAAGGTCAAAAGACCGGATTTTTCCTCGACCAGAAATATAACCGCGCGGCTATCCGTCCTGTGTGCCGCGGGGCTAAGGTGCTGGACTGCTTTACGCACACGGGGTCATTTGCGCTTAATGCCGCTTTGGCGGGTGCCGAAAGCGTTCTTGCGGTGGATGCGTCGGAGACAGCTCTTCGCCAGGCAATCCGCAATGCGGAGCTTAACGGATTTGCTTTTTCGGCTGAGACGGAGGCAGGCAGACAGATTCCTGAGGACGCTCTCGAAGGACGGTTCATGACAAATGAAACCGGCACAAAGCTCGGCTTTATGACCGCTGACCTCGTAGAGCTTCTGCCCGAGATGGAGCGGGAAGGGATGCAGTATGATGTCGTTATATTGGATCCGCCTGCATTTGCAAAATCGAGACAGAATGTAAAGAACGCAGAGAAGGGTTATCGGAAAATTAATCGCGCGGGTATGCGTCTTGTGAAAGACGGAGGCTTCCTTGCGACCTGTACCTGTTCCCATTTTATGACGAGGGAGCTCTTTGAGAAGATGGTGCACGAGGCGGCCCGGGAAGCCCACGTACGCCTGCGCCAGGTCGAAGCCAGGACCCAGGCGCCGGACCATCCTATATTATGGTCGGCGGCGGAGAGCTCGTATCTCAAGTTCTACATTTTCCAGGTGGTGAAAGAGAAATAACGCAGAGCTGCGCAGCAGTTCAGACGGGCTGCTCCCTGATTTTCGTTTCCGGCAGCAAAGCATCCATCTTCGTGAGAAAAACATTGCAGGTCCGCCCGAGAGCTAAGCAATGCATATGCATTGCTTAGCTCGCAGAGAAGGACCTGCGTTTTTCGATGAAGATGATGTTTGCGCCGGTTATTGATCTACGGCGCAGCCCGTCTGAACTGCTGCCGGATTGTCCGTTTTGTGCATACTTTAGCTTCGCTAAAGGTGGATAAATACGGCTTTATTTGGTAAAATGAGGATGTTGTATATGCGCAAACGGGCATATGCAGCATCCGTTTATTGTTTCGCTAAAGTGAGGTAAAGCAGAATGTCTACATATGAAGATGCATACAAAAAACTCGCCGGGTGCGGTCAGACCCATCTCCTGAAATTTTATGATGAACTCAGCAGTGAAAAGAAAGAAGCTCTGTGCGATCAGATCATGTCAACGGATTTTTCGGTCGTGGACGCACTTTCCCATGAGGCGGAAAATACTGCCAGGGGCGAGCTTCAGCCTCTTAAGACAATGCAGATCCCGGAAATTGATGAGCGCAGGGATGAGTTTTTCGATTGTGGAATGGAAGCTATCCGCGCGGGAAAAATGGCCGCCGTTCTCCTTGCGGGCGGCATGGGTACACGCCTCGGTAGCCCCGATCCGAAAGGCATGTATGATATCGGTATTTCAAGGCACGTCTATATATTCGAGCGTCTTGTGACCAATCTCCTCACAGTGACAAGAAAAGCGAAACAGTGGATCCATCTTCTCATTATGACGAGTGATAAGAATGACAAAAAGACCCGCGAGTTTTTCAAAAAGAACGACTTCTTCGGATATAATCCGGCTTATGTTCAGTTCTTTGTGCAGGACATGGCTCCGACCGTCGGCTTTGACGGGAAAGTCCTGCTGGAAAGCAAAGACAGAATATCCACGTCACCGAACGGCAACGGCGGCTGGTTCTCTTCAATGGTGAGGTGCGGGCTCGTCGATTATCTCAAAGAGGACGGTGTTGAATGGCTGAACGTATTCGGTGTCGACAATGTCCTGCAGTACATCTGTGACCCGGTCTTCATCGGCGCGACGATTCTTTCCGGCTGTGCCTCCGGCTCAAAGGTCGTCAGGAAGACGTCGCCGGATGAAAAGGTCGGCGTCATGTGCCTCGAGGAAGGCAAGACAGCTGTCGTTGAATACTCAGAGATGACGGACGAGATGCGGAACGCAAAGGATGAAGATGGAAATTATCAGTTCTACTACGGCGTCATTTTGAACTATCTCTTCCGCGTGGACGCGTTGGAAAAGGTGATGGATGAGAAAATGACCTACCACATCGCGCGGAAAAAAATCAATTGCATCGACGAGGACGGCAATATTGTTGAGCCGGAAGATGTCAACGGCTGCAAGTTCGAACTCTTCATCTTCGATCTGCTGCGCGATATTCCCGGGTGCCTGCCGTTTGAAGTGGTCCGGGAGAATGAATTTGCACCTGTGAAAAATAAGACAGGTGCGGACTCCGTGGAGAGCGCGAGACGGCTGCTTCTCATGAACGGGGTGAAATTATAAGAACCTCAGGGCAGCATAGCAATCGCCTGTGCGGTTGGATGCAGTCCCTGAAATGAGCATTAGAAAGGAACAATATGGAAACAGAAGACAGAAAACTTGCCCTTCTGATCGATTCGGACAATGTTTCATCCAAGTATCTGAACGGCATTTTCGATGAGCTGTCCCAGTATGGCATTATCACCT
>CAMYVI010000190.1 GCA_947302185.1 uncultured Lachnospiraceae bacterium | reverse complement strand
ATTATATAGTAAAACTGCAAAAAATAAAAGAAGAGAATCCTGCTTTTTTAAAGCAAAATTCCCATTTTTTTTTAATAATTTAATGATTACGGTTCCAAAAGTATCATTCTGACACCAAGCATACCAGAATGGGAAGAACGGTACTCGGACTTACTCATTTTTTGTTTCGGAGATACCTGATGCGTTTTCATTGCATGCCCGGCACATCACACATCTCCATCCAATATCTTTCTGAATTCTTCGGAAATCACCTTTAACGAATCTGCCATTTCAAATGGTTTCTCACCCAGGTCGTCGTCCCCGGATGCGCCGGGAATATTGCGCCAGCCGTGAAGCACCTCGGATTTATCCCCGTAAAGGATAATGCGTACCCGCTGTTTTAAATTCCTTATCAGGACGTCCGAATGATTTCCTCCATACTCCCCGTCAAGTGTCCACGGGATTTCCTCATCCGATATAATATGAATATGATCGGTGTGATAATACTCGACCAGAGATGACATCTCGATATTGCCCGTCAGCAGTGCCGTGATGATTTCGTTGAGCTCTATGGGATTGGTAGGAGTATGGATCAGCATGGTCTCAAACGCCCCGTCGTCAAGATAGACATTTTTCCCTGTCATGCCCCTTATTCCGCCTACCGAGACCGAGTTGGTGACCATACCGTAAATAAAATCTCCTTCGTGAACTTTTCCCTCTACTTCCACCCGTGCGTGATAAGATTTGATATCTGCCAGTCTCCTCATGCCTTCAAATATGTAGGCCAGATGTCCGAAAAGATTCTTCATATCCTGATTCGTATCATAGGAGACATCCGTAAATGCGCCGAAGGCTGCAACATAGACAAATACATCATTATTGAACTCTCCTATATCCACCGCCTGCGGCTCTCCTCCCACTATATCTCCCGCCGCTCCGAGAACAGATGTGGACATGTTGAGGCTCGTCGCATAATCATTGGTGGATCCGACCGGTATATAACCGATCGGTATATCTCTGCCGGATCTGACGATTCCTGTCACCACCTCATCAAGTGTGCCGTCGCCGCCCGCTGCAACAATCATATCAATATAGCCGTTGACAGACTGAGCGACCTCTATCGCATCCTTAGGCTTCTGAGTAGGATAGACCTCCACACGGTAACCAGCCTTTACGAACATATCGACAACATCAGCTAGTCTCGGGACAAAAAGCCCTTTTCCCGCCTTCGAATTATAAACAAGAAGAATTTTCTGTGACATAGTATTTTCTCCCGAGATTATTCAGTCAGACCTGTTCAAGTCTCGCTCGCGAGACTTTGCGCGGGATTCGGGTCAGCGTTAGCTGACATCTTCCAAACCGAATCCCTGCGCATCCTCGCGGAGCGTATATCTCAGTGGGGGATTGACACCCGCCACTGGAACCAGTTTGTTGCCCACCGCCTATATTGGCGAGGGGCATCTCACACTGAGATATAAGAATTCTACACCGTAAAGAGCGAATTCACAAGTCCGCCATTTTCATTTCACAAAAGCAGCAAAATACAAACACATTTTTATCATATTTTTTTTTTGAAAATAATCTCATCAAAACAAACCAACGTGATGAAATTCGGACGAGATACGCAAATGCACTCAATGCAAATGCCGTATATTCTTCGTCTACACAGTAGTCTCACAATACAGTTAGAACGGCTGAATCAGAGCCGACAGGAGGTAAACTTATGAAAAATCAGAAATTATGGAAAAAACTCGGTATCACAACTGCTATGGCAGCTACATTCGGTCTTGTTTCATCGGGAGTATTCCTTTCAGCGACAGGCGTTACTCAGAACGCACTTATGAAGACTTCATCCGTCACAGCAGCCACGGAAGCCGGCAAGACTCCCGATACGGAAGCGACGCAGAATGCTGTTTTCAGCAAGGATGATGATTTGGACACCGCTCTTACGGATACGGGCGAAATTGAATCCACGGAAGAACAGAACGAGCATGACGCCGAAGCTTCCGGAGGAACGATGACCGTCGCCGAAGTTGCGGCAAATTCCATGCCGGCCATGGTTGCGATCACCAGCACGTCTGTCGAGGAAATTCAAAATTATTACGGCGGATACGGTGATTTCGGCAGTATCTTCGGAAACGATTTCGGAAGCATCTTCGGAAACGGTTACGGAAGCAGCTATGGAAACGATTACGGAAATGACTACGGACAGGGCCAGACCGCTGAGCTGGTCAGCGCAGGTACGGGCGTTATCATCGGCGAGACAGACGATCAGATCATTATCGTCACAAATCAGCATGTCATTGACAGCTCCCATGAGATTTCCGTAGCATTTATAGACGAAAGTGCCGCCGGCGCCACAATTCTTGGCGAGGACGCCTCAACCGATCTCGCAGTCATCGCAGTAAATAAAGCTGATCTCTCAGATGATACTATTTCCGCGATTCGTGTGATCACAATCGGCAACTCCGATGAACTCCGGGTGGGAGAAGAGGTAGTAGCCATCGGCAACGCTCTGGGATATGGTCAGTCCGTATCACAAGGTATAGTAAGCGCAATGCACAGGACTCTTGATACGACAGACGGCTTCAGAGAAGGAACAGAAGACGGATTGATCCAGACAGACGCTGCCATCAATCCGGGAAATTCCGGCGGCGCACTACTTAACATGAAAGGTGAGCTGATCGGAATCAACTCGGCAAAATACGCCGATACAGATGTCGAGGGTATGGGTTATGCGATACCTATCACATCCGCACAGCCAATCATCACTTCTCTGCAGAACGGTGAATCTGTACAGACACTTCCCGGCAGCGAGCAGAACAGCAATGCCGTACGCCTCGGAATTTCCTGCACAGGTATCTCGGAAGAGTATTCTTCATACTACGATATTCCTGCCGGCGTGTATGTGAAAGAAGTGGAACAGGGTTCCGCCGCTGAAAATGCAGGTATCAAGGAAGGTGACATCATCACAGCGATAGACGGCACCGAAGTCACAACAGTTGAGGATCTCACGGCAGCACTCGGCAATTACAAGCCCGGCGATTCCGCAGAGTTAACAATCAGCCGGGAAGTCTCCTACACGGACATCTTTGCGGAAGGCGGGCAAACAAGCGAATATCAGTCAGGCAGGACGACTGTTACATTCGGAAATGCAGAGGCTCAGAGGACAAATCTGAACGAACAGTAACTTTCTGAAACTCGCCGCTGTAGGAATCGGTGATAAACACAAGCGGCGGAAACGAATATGATCAAAATACAGGAGGAAGGGCGATGCCCCTCCTCCTGTTATTTCCTGTCTGAAACAAGTTTCATTGTTTTCTTTTATCCCGACACTTGCATCATGAGTATCCTTTGTCAGAAATTGAAGATCGTCTGGTACAGGTACTCGTAAGCCAAATCCCACATCTCATCCGGCTGATACCGGAATGAGCTCTGCGGCAAGTCATAAACACGGCCGCTCTGTACAGCGTATATTTTTTTCCAACTGTCGCAGGATTTTACCAGCTCATTGCAGTTCGAAGATGCAGTCTTTTCATCGCCTTCATTTATTATGAATATGAAATCCGGATTATTGGTCAGAAGATTGTCAAAAGTCCTCCTGCCGGCATCCACGCTCTCGCGCGCATCAATCTCTCCCGCAAACGTATCAACCGCTGTTTCACTCTCATCCGTTGTTTTCGGACTTTCAGCCTGCCCACTCTCATCCGTTGTTTTCGGACTTTCAGCCTGCCCACTCTCATCCGGTGCTTCCGGACTTTCAGCCCGCCCACTCTCATCCGGTGCTTCCGGACTTTCAGCCTGCCCGCTCTCATCCGTTGTTTCAGAAATCACCTTTGAACTCTCCGACTTATCTGCCTCGCCGAAAGACTGAGCGGAATCTTCCTCCATCTTCCAGACGTAAATATCCTGCCCGCTCTTATTGGCGTTCGTCATTCCGAAATCGTTCAGCATGCTGCATATAAAATCATCATTGGACATGGCGCAGCAGTTTTCTTCCCCTGATCTGATGACCATATAAGTGGGAATTCGTCCTTTGTAGTAATTTTTTCCCGCTTCATCCGAAACCTTTTCATCGCTCAGGTCTCTGCCGGGAGATTCTGTAACCGTCACGGCAACTTTATGAGCAGCTTCCAATGCACTGGAAATAATGGAATCCTTTCTTCCGGCAACTTCTTCTACATACCTGGCATACGCTTCTTCATTCCCGATACGTTCTGTGAGAAGTTTCATGGAAGAGTCATAATCCCCAAAGCTGTTAGCGCCGACCTCTATTACCTCGCAGTCAACATCCGAAAGCATCCTGCGGATATTCGTATATCCGGCGACTGTGCGGTCTGCTATGATCACATCCGGTTCTTCTTTCAGAAGATCATCTATGGCCGGTTCCGCCTCGGTACCTGCCATAATGACGTTTTTCGGCATATTGCCCACATTTTGAGCCTCTTCGACAGATGCAACAATTTCCCCTCCCGCAAGAAGCCACATTCTTGCAGCGTTACGTGAGAGTACCGCCGCTTTCAGCACTTTTATTTCCTCTTCCTCACTATCCGCTGCAGTCCCCTCTGATGACACAGTGACGGATTCGGCTGTACTGCTGTCCGCTGCAGGAACACTCCCTTCATTCCCGCATCCTGCGACCGAAAAAAGAATGGCTGCAGAAACTGCAGCCGCAAGAAATCTCTTCATAACCCCAGTTCCATCCTTTAATCACAGTTTCAGGGATACCCTCTCCCTTGTCTGACTGTTTTCACTCAGGTCATTCCTTCAGTTACTCCCCTGCACTTCCGGAATTGTTCAGTGAATATTCTCCTTTTTCTCCTGTCAGGCGACAAGCCCATGATTTCAGCTGTGTTACTCCCCTCCACAGCCATTCAAATAGAAATCTAATCCGAAATCATGTTAATTATAGCATAGGATGTTAAATTTGTAATGTATAAATTCAGACTCGTCTAAGGATCGTTTTTGTTTCACAGGGAACGGAATTCCCTGTGAAACAAAAAACCCGGGATCCGAAGATCCCGGGTGAATTTCCATGCGCAGGAGATCATTTCCTGCCATTTTTCATTCAATTATTAAGCATTGATCTTGACATCGTTGAAGTCGTCAGAGTTCGTAAGAAGGAATACGACTGTGTCAGCATAGCCTGCCTTATGAATCTTATCGATATCAAAGTTCAGAAGCAGATCACCTGCTTTGACTGTATCGCCTTCAGCAACTGCCGGTGTGAAACCGTCGCCGTTCATAGCAACTGTGTCAACGCCAACGTGTATAAGCAGCTCAAGTCCGGAATCTGTGGAGATACCGATTGCATGCTTGGACTCTGCAACTG
>CAMYVI010000189.1 GCA_947302185.1 uncultured Lachnospiraceae bacterium | reverse complement strand
ACTGGGTCGGCAATCAGGTCAATTCAGCTCTCTGGGAGTTCACGGAGTATACCAATCCTGACGGCACTCCGAGCTACTACTATGAATTGGAGAACACAGCTTACACCGGAACATACCTGGCCCCTCAGTCCGAAGGTATCATATCCGATCAGCCTATCGGTATCAATCTGAACGGACGACGGGAAGGTTTTGACTACTCATCCATCGTTGCGTGGGATGATCCTGCGTATGCATATTCCGGCCTGAAAGTAGAACAGAATGAGGATGGTTCCCTACGGGTAGTTACCTGCCCGCTCAACGAAGCCTCCGATTTCCATTTTGCGGTGATAACGCCTCCTATTGAAGAAGCGGATCCTCCTACGACCGTAGAGACAGTGGATAACGACGAGTTCGGCATCCGCATCAAGATGATTGATTTCAATAATACGATAACCGGCGGTCGTGATTCCGTACAGACATCTTATTTCGGTGCAAAAGCGTGGGATGCAGCTCACGCATACGAAGCGGAGACAGGGCTGGTCTCTACCAATCTGACAAACGGGTATCCGACAGTCACAGCACATACCGAAAAACATGGAAGCAGCATGTCAGAACTCTTTAATAATATGACACCTGCCAATCACCTGTTCATCCAGAGCGTCTATAATGAAAGCGGTTATTTCCAATACGACAGTACTCAGAACTTCGCTCATTATAATTTAGACGGAGAGGATGCCGGGAACTTTACCGTCTACAATCAGCTTGGCGCGATTGGAAATGCTACAAGTAATACCAGAGTTCATGGCCAGTTCATGCCCTATAATGATATCAGCGCCGAAACCGGATACGCCCATGATTCTAATGGCAAAATAATCAGAAATCTTCGCGATATTAGAGGCAATGAGCTTCCGGACACAGACCCGCGCAAGGGAGAGCCACTGTATTCGATTCCGCAAAATGATGCCGACTATTACTACGGCATGGAGCTTTCCGCCGTATTCACTCAGACACCTGATGGCGTAGACAACTGGGGACACGACATCATCTTCGAGTTTACCGGCGACGATGACTTCTGGTTCTACGTTGACGGCGAACTGGTGCTGGATTTGGGTGGCGTTCACAGCGCCATTGGCGGTTCTGTGAACTTCAGGACAGGCGAAGTAAACTGCAACGGCACCAAGACATCGCTTTATGAAATCTTCAAAAGTAATTACCGTGCACGCGGGTTGGATGAAAATAAGGTCGACGAGCTCTTTGTGACTAAGATAGTAAATGGGGAAACTGTCCATGTTTTTAGTGATTACACAACACATGAGATGAAGATGTTCTACATGGAGCGTGGTGCGGGCGCATCCAACCTGAAAATGCGTTTTAACCTGGCTTCTGTAAAGCCCGGCACAGTAGAATTGTCCAAAAAGCTCAAAGGAATTGATAATACATCGAACAAGCTGATCCAATATCCTTATCAGATCTGGTATCAGACAGCTGAATTCGAGCAGAATGACGATGGTACATACGTGCTTGACGAGAATAATCATCGTATCATAACCGCTTATCACGAACCAGTTCTTTTGTCACAGCCTGCTACGAATACAAATCTGACCGGACAGGTATATGCAGTATATAAGGGAACAAAAAAGCTTATTCCTTACAGGAATTCCATGACGATAGGAGGTATCACATATAACAATGTATTCCTGCTCAAAGCAGGTGAGACAGCAGTAATCAACTTCCCCGAAAATACTTACCGCTACAAAATCGTCGAATGCGGAGTGGATACTGCGGTATATGAGCATGTCTTCATCAACGGCGATCAAAATGAGATTTTTGGAAAACCATACAATAACACTGATGGTTGGACCCCGCCTGTCGGAGAGGAAACACTGCCTGATCATACCACAACATATGAAGGAACTACACGATCTGATTTTGGCATCAGTTATGATACGACAGAGGACCGACCGAACATAGAGTACACAAACGAGGTCCCTCCCGAGGTCATGCGTACAGTATCGTTCGAGAAGGTTCTTTACGATACGAATGGCGAACGTCTTACCGATGAGCAGGCTGCACAGATCAAAGATACATTTACATACAGACTATATCTCGGCAATGAGTTCGCGGAACAGGAAAATCTTCTCCCGGCAGATATGTACACTTATTATGTCAAAGGACCGGATGATAACTATTGTAAATGGGATAAAGCAAGCAGTAAATTTATCTCTCTGGGTGTTGGTACATTTGAAGCCTTTAAGGCCCTGAGCGAAGCCGATCAGCAAGCAGGAACATTCACCACGTCTATGTACGGGGCAATCTCAAAAATCCCTGCCGGTTATACGGTCGAAGTACGGGACCTGATCGTCGGCACCAAATATAAGTTAGATGAGCCGGACCGGGAGATTCCGAAAGGCTACACACGCAGGGACAGCGACGGCTATGTCCGCACAGATCTGTCCGAAGGACCGGTAGTCTATTATACTGAAAACGATAATTATGGGCGGCATGCACTGGATGGAAACACAATTACGGCAGAACCAATCAGTGACACTATTGCCGACAAAACCGAATCGCCTAAGATCGAGGTCCGTAACCAGCAAGGCTGGGGCTTGACAGCAGAAAAGGAATGGACGGACAAAGACTTTATAATCCACGATCCGATCTATATGGCAGTCTATCTGGCTAATGATGACGGCACTCTCGGAAACCTCCCCATAGACGGAACTGTACGCAGGCTTAATACCGGTGATACGGAAGTCTATTGGTTTTTCCAGGATCTGAAGATAGACGGCGAGCCGAAAACTTTTGACAAATTCATCGTTCGTGAAGTGGAAGTAACGGATCCTGTTGTGGATGTGAACGGCGTTGTGACAAGCTATACCGGCATCACGCGCATAGACGAAGGCGACAGCATCAGTGTCAGCGGCAGGACGTTCAGCGGAACCGAACGGACTGAGACTTATACCGTTAACTATACTCCCGGCGAATCCACCGGGCAAAACGCGAACATCCGCACGGACACGGTGAAGAACTCCAGACCGGGTATTCAGATTTATAAGACGGATTGGAACGGGGACCATTATCTGTCCGGTGCGCAATTCACACTGAAAGATTCCGACGGAAATGATGTTGGACACGCTTCCTACACTTCCGACAGCAAAGGTCTGGTGACTACGGCCTATCTGAACGAAGGTATATTCACCCTGAATGAGATCAGAACGCCGTTTGGGTATGTGGCGCTGGATGAACCGATCACTATCACAGTGACGACAACCGCACCGGGCAGCTATGATCTGGCTGTGACATCGGGAACCACCACTTACTATATTGTGCTTAACGGACCGGAAGGCTTCTATACGACCACTCCGGCGACGGAAACGGCCATGGCGCGCATCACCGTTAAGAACCGTACTGTACAGGAGCTGAAAGTCGTAAAGCTGGGCTTTAACGGAACCAATAAGATTCCGTTGAGCGGTGTTCATTTTGCGCTGTATGATCAAGTCAAAGACAGTGAAGGAAACGTGCGTCCGGCTTATAATCCAAAGACCGGTTATGAAGATCTTGTGTCGAACGGCGAAGGCATTCTCGAGAATCTAACGATGAGCGTCGGGACAGGTACATATTACCTGAGGGAAAAAGCAGCTCCAAGCGGCTATAAGAAGCTGGCAGAAGATCTGTGCTTTACGATTGGCAGGGACGGATCCGTAGTAATTCATAACTCCGGATATGCGAACTGGCTGGTCAAAGATACTTCCGTTCCCGGTACTGTTTCATATCAGATCAACATTGAGAATACGCCCCTTGGCTTTACCATCAGAAAGACGGATGAAAACGGAAATGCAATACCCGGAGCAAAATTTGTGCTATATAAAAAGAACGATGAGGGAAGCTTTATTGAAGTCACGGACTATGGGCTGAATCAGGGTCTGATAGACTTGTCAGACAAAACGGAAATGACCTTCAGCGGAATGGCCAACGGCATATATAAGCTCACGGAGACAGATCCTCCTCCGGGCTATCTGATACTGGATAGGGATATCTACTTCAGTGTTTCTGACGGAACAGTCGCGCTTACCGATAGCGCCGGCAACACGGAAACATATAACGGTGCTGAGCTCAAAGACAATAACTCGACTATAGAAGTGAAAAATGTTTCAGGTACTCAGCTTCCGGAAACAGGCGGTCCGGGTACCAATCGCATCTATCTTCTCGGCTGTATCCTGTCGATGCTTGCAGGTGCAGGTATTGTGATGAAGCGTAGCTGGCGGAAAATAGCATAAAGCAAAGATTTGCGCGGAAGCGTAATAAGAGAGGCTGTCGCATCAGGCAGTGTCACCACAATATAGTTCAGACATTTGCAAATAACCTCTGCTCTACCTTGTGACTGACCACTTAATGCGACAGCCTCGTTATTTTCATTCTAATTAGTATTTCAGAAAATTTTTCTTTTATTGAGCACTTCCGCTATTTAAAAGCGGCTCAAAAACATCTCAGACTATCTTATCTTCCTCAAATTATAGTACAGGATCCCACACAGCACGATCACCGCCCCGACGATCGAGATCCTTCCCAGCATCTCCCCGTAAAAAACCGCGACAAGTATCGGATTCAATATCGGCTCCAGCGCATTGATGATGGAGGCTGTCACCGGATCCGTGTATTTTGTGCCGAACGTAAAGAAGATATAGGCAAGCCCCACCTGCACCGCACCGAGCAGGAACACGGAGATGAGGACCGGCGCCGAAAAATCCGTCTCATGAATAGCGAGCGGAGACAGGAACACGCCGCATGCTATCTGGCCGAAAAAGACCGATGACAGTGCATCCCCCTTCTCAAAGCTGTTCAGCATAAAGACTCCCGCGTAGAAAATGCCTGACATGAGGGCACAGAGGTCTCCCAGCCATTTGCCCGTGGAGAGGCCATCGAAGAAGAAGCACAGGATACCTGCCAGAACGATAAAAATCGAAATCAGTGCCGTTCTGTCCGGCTTCTTTCCGAAAATCAGGAACATAAGGATCACGATCCAGATGGGTGCGGTGTACTGCAGGATAATCGTATTGCCTGCCGTAGTCAGTTTGTTCGCAATAGAAAATAAGGTCGTGACCCCAGCCATGCTGACGGCACCGACGAGCACCGTGAAATTGAACTTGAGCTTATGGTGCAACGCTAAGATGTAGAGGCCGATCACAACAGCTGCGATCACATTCCTCACGCCGTTTATGGCGAGCGGATTCCACGGGATGATCTTCATGAGAAGACCACCGGTCGAAAAACAAAGGGACGCCGCAAGAACTGCGGCGGTCCCAAGTGATTTCATATTCTTTGTATGACTTAATT
>CAMYVI010000188.1 GCA_947302185.1 uncultured Lachnospiraceae bacterium | reverse complement strand
TGTATTTCGATTTCGCAGGCAGCCAGATGACAGCCCGTGTAAATCCGCGTACAACTGCCCGTACAGGCGACACAGTCAAGTTCGCTCTGGATATGGAGAAGGCTCATTTCTTTGATAAAGAGACAGAGATGACAATCGTTGACTGATACCGAATGTATCGGTTCAATTGAAAAACAGAGACTAAAGACACCGAATCCGCGAAATATGGTCCTTCGACCGTATTTCGTGGATTTTTTTGCTTTATTTGAATAAGTGTCTAATGTATAATGTGTTAATACTCGGTTGTCAGGATGCGGAGCATTTGCGGTCGGTCACAATGAGGATCGCGAAGCAAATCGGCACGAGCTATTGCAGTCTGCCGATTCGCAGTGGAGGTATCCGTAAATTCATGCAGGGCGATCAGGGGGTATTGAAAAATGAAAAAGAGAATCATAGCCGCGATGATGTCTGTGTTGGTCATCGGGTCATGTTTCGGATGCGGAAAGAAGGAAGAGGTGCCATCCGGTCAGGATGTATCGGAAGATTTTCCGGACGGAAATTCTTATGAGCATACAGACACGGAGAGTCCGGAGGATTCATCCGCGGAACCAACCGATTCCGGGTCGAATCCCGACGACAGCTCTCTTGCTGACACCTTGCTCGCTGACGAGGCGTCCGCGCAGAGAAATGAATACGTTATATATTGTCCGGATGATACTTTGCCGGATATTTTTGCTTTATGTTATCCCGGATATGAGATTATTTCGGAACCGACACACAATAAGGATGAAGACTATCAGGCAGAAGGTAAGATCGGTGATATGCAGATTCATTGGGTCATTGGGGATTATCTGTCCGATGATGAAAATGCCGGTCATCTTGATGAACTGCTGATCAGACAGCGAGATGAAGGTGCGTCTGAGTATGATTGGGTCGACCTTTTCGTGGTGGATGAGGTCAATATAGAGAAGTACATCGGCGATGAAGTGGATGTGGCGATAGATCTCCGGAAAATCGGTATATCTAAAAGTCAGATGAAGCAGCAGTTTCCCTATACGCGTGAATTGGTCAGTGACGGAAGGAAATTGTTGGGTGCATCAATAGATGTATCGCCGGGCGTGTTTATGTACAGGCGGTCAATTGCCCGGGATGTTCTGGGGACAGACGATCCTGAGATCGTCGGTACAGCACTCCGTGACTGGGAAGCATTCAGAGAGACTGCGGAAAAAACCGGAAGAGCCGGGTATAAAATGCTTGCGGGTTATGACTCGGCGTTTGATGCATATGCTCAGTCCGACGGCCATAACTGGCAGACGGATGACGGTTCAATAAGTGTTCCCGAAAGCCTGCTATCATGGGTGGAAACCACATATGACTTTTCACGCCAGGATATTATCGGTCAGGAAGAAACGGGCACTGACGCATGGATGGACGGCATAACCGGGAAGGGGAATGTCTTCGGCTATTTTCTTTCAGCGGAAGAAATCGAACTTTTGAAAACAGATATAGATGAATCAAATACGGACAGCTACGGAGATTGGAGCATTGTCCCGGGGCCTGCTGCCTGGTACAGAGGCGGCACATGGCTCTGCGCGGCCGCCGGAACCCCGAATCCTGCGTTTTCTGCGGAAATCATAAAAAACCTTACCTGTGATGATTCGATCATGAAAGATATTTATGAGAAGACAGGACTTACCGTAAATAATAAAAGAGTGCTTTCGGGGGCCGTGACGGATAAAACCGCACAAAGAGATCTCTCCGATGCCGGGACGGCAGAGGTTGAAGCAGCTGAGGCTTCTGCCGCAGACGCATTATGTGATCCTTTTTTTGCCGGTCAGCAGACAGGCCCGGTTTATGCGGCAGCAGCAGAGCGCATAGCGGATCCTGTGGCGGACTGGGAAAGATGGATATTGGATGATATGTTCGAGGAGGCTTATTATCCTTATTTCAGAGGAGAGTGCTCTATGAACGATTCGCTCACATTGTTCTATCAGAAAGCCAAGAGCCTGATCATCACGGAGGACGAGGAATGGTAAATGAAGAGGAAAAGCTGAGACAGTCTATGGAAGAGCTGAACAGGCTTACGGGGCTTAAGCTTACTCTGGAGGCGGATGAGAATGAAGATCCGACCGAAGTGATAGAGAAAATAAGACAGATTTCAACGGCCTGGAGAGAGAAGAACAGTAAGAGTAATTTTCTCACGGAATTGCTGCGGGGCGAGCTCAGCGAGGCGGACATTGCAGCAAGAGCCGCCAGATTTCATTTGACATCGGCAGAGTCGAGAAATCTCTTTATTGTAGAGACGGATAATGAGTCATCGGATGTTGTCTACAGGGTCATCAGGCAGATGTTCACTAAATCAGGAGACTGGATCGTGAGAATGGGCGGCAAGCGTATCGCATTGATACGCCAGGCGTCGCGGGACCGAAGGAACGGCAGCGCGGAAGAGACAGCCCGCATGACGGTGGATATGCTGAATGCGGAGGCGATGGTGAGAGCGAGGGTCGCATTTGCGGAATCTGCCGGGACACTCGAGGAACTTCCGGGTGCATACCGGGATGCCCAGACAGCCCTGACTATCGGAAGAGTATTCTATTCTCATGAAACGGTCTTCAATTTCGGCCGGCTCGGAATAGGAAGACTGATCAATGAATTGCCGGTAAACGTGTGTGAACAGTTCCTGAAAGAAGTATACGGAGATAGTATTCCCGGTGATTTTGACGAGGAGACACAGACGACGATTGACACTTTCTTCAGCAATAACCTGAATATATCCGAGACTGCCAGACAGCTTTATCTGCACAGAAACACTCTTGTTTACCGTCTTGAAAAGCTGCATCAGATGACAGGGCTTGATATACGCTTATTTGAAGATGCGATGACATTTAAAGTAGCTTCTATGGTAAAGGGATATCTGAAAAACGAAAAAGAGCATTGACGGCACAGGAAAAATCCGTTGAAGGATATTTGGTATGTGCCTGCTAATATATTTGCGAAACATACAGGAGGACTAATTATGATCAAATTACATGAAGGCGGGGTATATCTGTTCCACGGTACGGAGATCAGTGAATCCTACAGCGGGAATGCGCAGGCTGCTAAAGAAGGGACCATAGCGTACGGCATACTGAAGCAACACAATACGTCCGGTAACATGGAGCAGTTACAGATAAAATTCGATGCCCTTACTTCTCATGATATTACTTATGTCGGAATTATTCAGACCGCTCGCGCATCCGGTCTCGAGAAATTTCCGATTCCTTATGTTCTGACCAATTGTCACAATTCACTCTGCGCGGTCGGAGGTACGATTAATGAGGATGATCATGTTTTCGGTCTGACCGCGGCGCAGAAATACGGCGGAGTCTATGTGCCGCCTATGCAGGCTGTTATCCATCAGTATGCCCGCGAGATGCTCTCGGGCGGCGGCAAGATGATTCTCGGCAGCGACAGTCATACGCGATACGGAGCGCTCGGTACAATGGCGATGGGTGAAGGCGGACCGGAGCTCGTAAAGCAGCTTCTCTCCCGCACCTATGACATTAAGATGCCGGAAATAGTTGCAATCTATATGACAGGCGAGCCGCGCCCCGGTGTCGGCCCTCAGGATATAGCGCTCGCGATAATCGGAGCCGTGTTCAAAAACGGATTCGTTAAAAACAAGGTCATGGAATTTGTAGGTCCCGGAGTCGCTAATCTCTCTATGGATTACAGAATAGGCGTGGATGTCATGACGACCGAGACGACATGCCTGTCGTCGATATGGCAGACGGACGATTTGACCCGTGAGTATTTTGCGGCTCATAAGAGAGAGCAGGAATTTAAGGCCCTCGCCCCGGCGTCCGCAGCTTATTATGATTCTCTGATGGAGATAGATTTATCTGAAATTAAGCCGATGATCGCTATGCCGTATCATCCGAGCTGTACGTATACGATCGACGAGGTGCTTGCCAATCCGGCCGATATCCTTCACGAGGCAGAGGAACGCGCTAAGGTATCCTTCGGCGATAAGGTCCATGTTGACCTTATGAGCAAGCTTGCAGACGGAAAAATAATGGTCGATCAGGGCATTATCGCCGGCTGTGCGGGCGGAGGATTTGAAAATATCTGCGATGCAGCCGATATCCTTCGCAATAAGAGTATCGGTGACGACAGGTTCTCATTGTATGTTTACCCTGCTTCCATGCCTGTATATATGGAACTTGTGAAAAACGGCGTATTTGCAGATATTCTTGAGACGGGTGCAGTCATTAAGCCTGCATTCTGCGGACCTTGTTTCGGTGCGGGAGACACGCCGGCTAATAATGCGTTCTCGATTCGCCATTCGACGCGTAATTTCCCGAACCGTGAAGGTTCAAAGGTCCAGGAAGGTCAGATATCTTCTGTGGCTCTCATGGATGCGAGATCTATCGCGGCCACGGCTGCCAATAAGGGGATTTTGACTTCAGCCGAGTATTTTACCGGTGATTATACAAAACCGAAGTATTTCTTTGATGACAGAATCTACAGGAACCGTGTATTCAACAGTAAAGGGGAGCCTGATCCGTCCGCTGAACTCCAGTTTGGCCCGAACATCAAGGACTGGCCGTCCATGCCTGCCCTCACGGATAATCTGCTTCTTAAAGTTGTCAGTGAGATCCATGACCCGGTAACAACAACGGACGAGCTGATTCCGTCCGGTGAGACTTCCTCGTACCGCTCGAATCCGCTCAAGCTGGCAGAGTTTGCGCTCTCCAGAAAGGATCCTTCCTATGTCGGACGTGCGAAGGAGATTCAGAAAGCGGAGAAAGCCCGTGAAGAGGCACTCGGAGAGAGTGAGGAGGCTCTGGAGACAGTAGTGAAAGCTGCTTATGCGGAGACAGCCGATATGATGAACAGGGTCAGGGAAGCTTTTCCCGATGCGGAATATGACAATACCGGGATCGGATCGACTATTTTTGCAGTCAAGCCCGGCGACGGTTCAGCCCGGGAGCAGGCGGCGTCATGCCAGAAAGTACTTGGCGGATGGGCTAACATTGCAAATGAGTATGCTACCAAGCGCTACCGCTCTAACCTGATAAACTGGGGGATGCTGCCTCTGCTTATCGATGAGGGTGAGCTTCCGTTCACGAACGGAGACTATGTATTCCTTCCGGGTATACAGAGTGCAGTAAAAGAGAAGAATGCGGAAATCAGGGCTTATGTCGTGAAGGAGGAGGGGCTCATTCCATTCACGATGCGTCTGGGTGATCTCACCGATGATGAGAGGGAGATCATCGAGGACGGATGCCTCATCAATTATTACAGGAGCCGCAGGAACTGAGAAAGAATCGGCAGGGACCTCCCGCAATTGTGCAGCTTGCACAGCG
>CAMYVI010000187.1 GCA_947302185.1 uncultured Lachnospiraceae bacterium | reverse complement strand
AATCCTCTCCGCCGTTGTTGACGAACAGCGGCGAATCGGCATTTTCGAATGATATTTCAGGCATCGCACAGCCTGTAAGCATCATCACTGCAAGAGCTGATGCAATAATCTTTCTTTTCATTTTTTCTCCTTCCCGGATTTCTTAGCCCTTAACTCACTGAGCTTGTTATTCAGGAATCGCACGAGCTTTACTCCAAGACAAGCTGCCATTGTCCCGATCAGTGCACCGGCAATAACATCAGACGGGTTATGAACTCCTACATATAATCTGGAAAAACCCATGAGCACAGCAAAGAACACTGACGCGACTTTCACTCTTATATCATCCACAGTCAGAAAAATGGCCATAAATCCGCCGAAAGCGGCTGTCGCATGGCCTGACGGAAAGGAATTCGGGTCTCTTGACATATCTATCAGATTTGTCAGACCGGGAACCGTCAGATACGGTCTCGGTCTCGAAAAGATAGGCTTTAAGAATACGCTAGTGATGAGAGCACCTATACCGAGACCGGACGCAGCCGCAAAGCCGGTTCTTCGGGAAGCCGGAACAATAATAAGCAGCAAAGCAAGCGCAATGAACAGCATTCCATGATCACCGAGCTGCGTAAAGAAGACCATGAACTTGTCCAGCCAGGGAGTCCTGAGGCCTTGAATGCCGAGAAGTATCAGCCCATCTATCGTGTTTATCAATTCCATTGCAGCAGTTCTCCTAAACATCTTTTCTTACTGTATATGATATAATGGCAAGGGCATATTTTCAAATCTTTTTTCTGATAAAGGAGACGGTTCTTAAAAAGCGAAAAATCCGTTTCTTAAGAACCGTCCCTAATCCGATATTAATCTGTCATTCAGCAATTTCTGATCAAATACGCCCCCGGTGCTGTCATAAACGACCTCATCACTGAAGTCCGTATCTTTCTTCACATTGCTTCAATCTTATAGATAAAAGCGGAAAAATCTCCTCCCAGCTTATAGAAATCCATTCTGTCTACAACTATGCCTATATTCATAAGCTCGTCACCATATGCGAGGAATTCTCTCGTTTCAACTCCTCCTTCAGTCGGCCCGAAACCGTAAACGGAAAATTCTCTCGGTTCCTCCACGACATCATAGCTCACTCTGTACATTATGTCAGGGTCAAGTCCCTTCAGTTTAAAGCGGACCCAGGAAGCATTGACCTTATTGAGTGTCTGCGCATAAAGCGCAAGTGCATGCCTTCTGTCCTGCGAGACGGTGATCCAGCCGGTCTCGTTGTGTTCGAACGGACTGGAAAGACGATAAAAATCTCCGTCTTTCTGAATGAGTGCACGGTGCTCCTTCATGAAATCAATCTGTCTTTTTACCTCAACAAGCTCATAGTCCCTGAGCTTTCCGAGTACCAGCTCATAGCCGAATGTACCGAAATATGCGACCGCAGCGCGTGTATGGAGCGGTGTTCTCCTCATCAGCTGATGATTGGGCACCGCAGATACATGGGATCCGATACTTGATATAGGATAGACGATAGAAGTACCGTACTGTATCTTCAGGCGCTCGTTAGCGTCCGAATCGTCGCTGCACCATGTTTGAGGTGCAAAGTAGAGCATACCCGGATCGAATCTGGCACCGCCGCTCGCGCAGGATTCGAACAGAATCTCAGGAAACTCGGAGGTAAGTCTCTCGTAAAGGCTGTAAACACCGAGAATATAACGGTGCATGACTTCCCCCTGCCTGTCTGCGGGAAGAGAAGCACTGTAAGGTCCTGTCATGTAGCGGTTCATGTCCCATTTAATGTAGGAAATCTCAGACTTTCCGAGCAGTTCGGACATCATGCCGTAAATATAATCGACTACTTCCTTCCTCGTATAATCGAGAACATACTGATGTCTCGTATGGCAGCGATAGCGCCCCGGCGTCTCTATCAGCCAATCGGGATGTGCTCTGTACAGATCGCTGTCCTCGTTGACCATCTCCAGCTCTACCCAAAGACCGAACTTCAGACCGATTTCTTCCACCTTACGGGAAAGCCCGTCGATACCGGAAGGTATCTTCTCAAGATTACAGAACCAATCGCCGAGTCCTCTGTAGTCATCATTTCTTTTGCCGAACCAACCGTCATCCAGAACAAAGAGCTCTACACCGACTTCCTTCGCTTCCCTTGCCATTTTCAGGATGATTTCCTCATTGAAGTCGAAATATGTTCCCTCCCAGTTATTAAGAAGGATCGGACGCGTTTTGTCTCTCCAAACTCCCCTGATCAGACGGCTGCGATAAAGCCTGTGATAAGTCCGGCTCATACCGCCGAGTCCTCTGTCCGAATAGACCATGACTACTTCCGGTGTGGTAAAGCACTCTCCCTTTTCAAGCTTCCATGCAAAATTTTCAGGGTTTATTCCCATCGACAGACGCGTCATGTCAAATGTCGACACTTCAACATTTGCAAGAAAATTACCGCTGTAAACCAGGCTGAATCCGTATACTTCCCCGGATTCCTCCGTTGCATCGGGACGCATCAGTGCGGCAAACGGATTCTGCTCCGCTCCTGCTGTCGTCCCGGCAAGCCCCTGGATTCCCTGAAGGCCCATCTCAAGTCTCCGTCTTTTAGGATACCTCTCGCGCCCCCACGCACCGGAGAGCTGCAGGAGGTCATAATCCATATCGAGAAATTCAACACTTGCGCTCATTGCTCTTTCAAGGACAATACTCTCATCCCCGGCATGAACAAATTGCGCATGACGGGTTATGACCGGATAGTCCCTGTAAATTGAATAATAAAGATACAGATCTGTATCCATAAGGTCGTCATGCAGCCTGATTGCAAGAGTCTGCGCTTCATCGTCAGCTTCAACATAAGTTGAAGGAAGGCCGGGCAGGGAAGGTTTTCCCCCGCTTACAGTATGCGAAACATACCTGAAGTCAACGATTCTGCTGCCGTTTGCCTGCCTGATCGTGCATACAGGGGATCTGAAATCACCGGTGCCGTATACGGGATACTCCTGCCTGGCATAATGCATGGAGAGACCTGACGGATCCGGCATGCAGATGGCAGACTGGGAACGCCAGCCCTCCTCGTGCAGACGCTCAAAGCCTTCGTGATCGTGAACCGCTTTACCGTAGTAGAGGTTCTCTAACTGGCCGTTTTCCATAATATGAATAATATAGCTGATGTACTCATTCTTCAGATGAAAGGTTTTGCTTTTCTCATGAAATATTACCGGCATTTTTGTGTCTCCTTTCGAAAATCTATTCAATACTCTGTCAAATCCTCATCCACCGGAGGAAGAAAACGGCTGAAGTCTTTCAGCAGCAGAAAAGAAATGAACCTTGCTATCAAAGAAAATCCGCAGACCACCCATATGAAACCGTACAGGGGAAGCCTCTGCACGTCCATATATGAGAGAATCAGGGGAATAACATTCAGAGCCGCTATGAGGATTGCTCTGGCAGGATTCCGGGCAGCAAAGTAAACGGCGTTGCGACAGAGCCCGCGGAGATTATCCGCGAACGCCGCCATGACCGGAAGCAGGATGCTGACGATCACAAGCAGAGCACCCGTGATAAAGTATACCATATAGCGCATAAGCTCCATGATTCCTTTCTGCCCGGCAAGAAAGCGAATATCAGCCAGAGCGACCGCCAAAGCGAGCAGAGATATGATCCAGACGACTGCCGCCTGCCTGAAATTGTTTCTGAAACCGTTCCAGTACTCCGTAACAGGATTCAGGTCCGGATAGCCTCTCATAGATTTCAGATGTACATGGTACAAGGCCACAAGTGCCGGTCCGATAGTGACAACAGGCAGGCTGAAGACCATAAACATCAGATTGGAGCCGATTATGATCCAGAGTTTGGCCATCAGCTGTCCGAAACCGCTGTCATTATCTAAAAATGCTGTTATCCGCTTCTTCATACTTTTCCCTTTCACAGCAACTTCTTTATACATCGTACGCAGAAACACTCCGGTCACTGCGCACAAAACCCTGTTCAAGATCTCCCCGACCGGACTTTTGTCTGCGGCAGTACCGATTCATGCCTAAAACATGTTCAAGTCTATCCGGCAGGCTCAGATGTCTTCATATACAAATTTGAGGAATCTCAGAACTTCCTCTGCATTTTTCGTATTTGCCCCCACGCCGAGCACACAGTCCCCCGTATAGACTCCGTACCTGTTGACGATACTGCAGTCTGAGATATCTATACCCACCGGAACCTCGTCCTCAGAATATTCCTCGTCGATCGGCGTGCAGTATATGAAGCGGTCAGAATAACCGGCAAATAGCTCCCTCATCTCATCAGACGCCAGATCTTTCAGCCTTCCGCTTGCACCGACCGCCGCGATATTGTCCCCGGTTCCGATCACCGCGTCAAGATCTCCCGCCTCGACCATCGCTACGAACACCTGAAAATAGTTGTTATTCGTTCCCTGTATAGTGGAAGCGTCAAAATAACTGTTGGAATTAAAAACCACATTCTTTTCCTTTAAATCGTATCCGGCATATTCGATAAAGTCTTCCCGCAGAGCATTCACGCCTTCGTCTGCAGTCAGAACATTTGTAAAAGTCACATAAATCCAGTTCTCTTTTATTCCGAATATGAGATGTGTCAGGAAATAGGCAAGAAAGAAGACAGCGAAGACGACTCCCCCGATCTGAAGCCAGTAATATGTAACCAAATATCCCATCTTCTCTTTTCGGGACATTCCATGCGTATTTATCTTTATATCCTCTATTATTCCTTTGATATCCGGTTTTTTCAAAGCATACTCCCCCGGTCAAAACCTTATCACGATTCTGTCAGACGGTCTTTCAGACTATATTGCAAAAAATGAGCAAGCCACAGAAGTCGCCCTCCGCCTCTTGCTCATTTTTCAGTATTTCTTCAGTTTATCTGACATTTACATCAAAGCTTTCCGCCCGATGTCGCGATGCCTTCCACGAACTGTTTCTGGAAAATGACATAGATGACTACCATCGGAAGTACTGCCAGTGTGGCAGCCGCCATCATTGCCGGATAATCACTTCCGTACTGACCCTGCATCTTGGCAAGACCTGCGGAAAGGGTGGTTGTAGCCGCGTTCGTGCAGACGATCATCGGCCACATGAGATCCTTGAACGCGAAGACTGCCGTAAAGATGCCGAGAGAGACCATGGAGCTTTTGGTAAGAGGCATCATGATCCTCAGGAAACGCTGGCCGATATTACAGCCGTCAATCATCGCCGCCTCCTCAAGATCCTTCGGAAGTCCCTCGAATCCGGTCTTAAGAAGGTATGTGCCGAAAGCGGTCACGAGACCGGGGAATACAAGACCGAACTGAGTGTTAAGCATGCCCATTTTAGAGACCATCAGGTACTGCGGAATAATGAAA
>CAMYVI010000186.1 GCA_947302185.1 uncultured Lachnospiraceae bacterium | reverse complement strand
ATGTTCCGATCCTTCCGATGTATGCGATGGTCGCTTCGGTCGAGCTGGTCAAGGTGGTTCTCGGGGCAGTGCTCGTGAACAAAGGAATATGGATCAGGGATATTACGGTGTGAGGATGCGACAGGATTCTCTTTCACAGCCCCTTAGCTCATTTTGGCGTGCATCTGGAAAGGATCAACGAAAAAAGTACCTAAGGCACGCTAAAATAGTAATCATTCGAAAGGATGAATAATCCCCCACTGTTTTGTATCATATTCGGCAGATACTTTATCATGATAACGGCATAACGGAGCTGGCTTTCGTTGCCGTGGAATTTTTCTTTATGGTGACAGGTTATTACACTATGCTTGAAGTATCTTCCGAAAAAATATCCCGTATTGCCGTAGATGCATGTGACACTGTCGTCTATAGCTGGAATAAAGCAAAAAAGATTTATGGTCTGTACTTTTTTGCTCTGGTAATAATGTTTGTCATTCGCACAGTTGAAAAGGGCTGCTTTCAGTTTTCGGATACTAATGAAAGAACTCGGTTTCTATAAAGACCTTCCAATCTGAAAGGAGGAAAGGCTTTCCTTTGGATTACGAATATCTTTCCATGGATTGCGGCGGTTTTGCTATTTGTCTTCCCGAAGGGGATCATTCCCGACTCCGATATGGTATTCTGGCTGATTCCGTACGCCTTTATTCTGCTTAACGGCGATAGCAATTTCGGACCGATCAGTCGGTGGTTGAATTTGCACGGATGCACATTATGGGCAAAACGCGGAAAACTGAGTATATATATCTATCTGTTGCATTTTCAGGTCATAATGGTTTGTAAAAATCTGATAGGATCAGATCACAGCATAGCGGGCAGTTTGCTGATTCTGGCAGTGTCTCTGGCTTTTGCTGCGATAATTATGACTGTCCGGGAAATAATCTGCAGACGCCGCTCACATTTTGTGAAATAATCCGATAGTTTGTGAAAGACTATGTTTTCTTAATCTGTGATCGTAGAGGTTGGATAGTCAACTATGACGACTAAAAATAAGATGTCTATTGGTATAATAATTACTATTGCGGCTGTGTAATCATATGAGTTTATCCCTAATGGACATATAGGGATTCGGAACAGTGCTGTATTTGACTTGCATAAAAAACCTGCTGTGAAAGGGTATGAATCTCCTTCACAGCAGGTTCTGTTTCATTTTGTCATCAATGCCGTATCAGGCAATATTGAATCCGTCATATCGATTTTGCCGCTGCCGGATTTGTAGCAACCGAATCGGTTCCTGGCGAATCGGTCGCTGCCGGACCGGCTGCTGCGGGATCGGTCGTCGCGGGATCGGTCGCTTCTGTCCCTGTCTGCACCGTTGATTCCGGATCCGGTTTGACGTGATTCGGATCTATGTACCATGAAGGTACGGTGCGAACCGCCAGATCATCTACCTGGGGCTGTGCATCATTCAGTGTCTCGCCGTCCATGAGAATTTTTACCCTCATGTTCGGGTAAGCATCGCTCATATAGCCATCCGGGTTCGTGATCTCAAAGTTTACCGTAGCTCCGGGCTCCAGATCCTGGAACGGAAGTTCCTCGTAGACTTCTTCTGTGTCAGCATTATATACGACTAAAGATCCCGATTTCTTTCCCGGTCCCTTCGATACCGCAGTCACCTCACAGGTATCGTGATCAACGTTTCTGTATGTGTAATCCGCACTTGTCAGTCTGACTCTTCCTGCCGGGACATCCAAAACCGCACTGGTCTGAATGTCGGTTCTTTCGTACGTATCGGAGCTTCCCACTGCACTTACCGTATACGTTGCAGGTTCACTGAAATCACCGTCTACATCGAAGGTGATAACCCGTTCTTCTCCCGGTAACAAAGTATCATCCCCTTCAAATGTGAATTCACCCGCTTCTGTATACTCTGTATCATCCGGCTTCTTTGCATATGCCGTGACTTTGTTTACCGGCTGCAGGCCATTGTTCCATACGAGCATGCTCACCGATGCATCCGTGTCGTCAGCTCCCAGATCTTCCAGATTTGTGACATCTGCCGACTCGATCGAGACATGTGTATTGACTTCCCCTACCTGAATATACATATCTGCAGAGCCATCTACGAAGCCGGACTCTCCATTGCCGTCCTGTTCATCGTAATTCTGTACTGTGTAGATCAGCATCGGCTCATCATTATCGAAGAAGGCGCCGCCATAATAACTGACATTCGCGTTCTCGTCCATATTCGTCAGCTGTGTATTGTACCATTGTGCGCCGTCAGAGCTCCTCATGAATCCCCTGACATTCTGCGATCCGCCGTTTGAAGTGAGATATCCTAAAATCGCCGATCCGTTATCGATATTTCCTATAACTTTGTAAGGAACTTCCGGCATCGAGTCATTTTCATCCGTCGGGTACTGCTTTTCAGAGTCCCCGTTATAACGGGAAGTGTACAGTGCGCCATCTTTGGTGAAGCACAGAACCAGTTCATCCATAGCCCCTTTGTACCCTTCGACAAACATGCAGTTTTTCGCATTTTCGAAAGTAACCGGGTCAAAGTCTCCGTCTGTGTTCATTACAGTCAGATTGCTCTGTCCGTTGCTGTCTTCGACTGTGTACGCAAGTGCCTGTCCATATTTCGAATACATTTCATCAAAGTTGTAGTATCCTCCGTCAAACGATGTGATACAGCCCGTCACAGAGCCAAGAGATTCCTTTTTAAAAGAACCGCTATTGTCTTCCCGGAATACCAGCAGCTCGTGGACCGACTCCGGATCCAGACCGGCGGGGTCTTCGGCGGGATTGGTGTATACGTAGACTGACGGCAGGAGCTCGTAGGCGTTATCTCCTTTACCATTATCCGATCCGGAAGTTTCACAGGAATCCGGGTGGGTCATACCCATCGCGACTCCTCCGATCACTGTATCGGGATCATCCATGAGTACTGTTGCATTACTCCACTCATTTTCGTATTCATCGTACTCGGCGAAGCACAGCCTGAAATCCTGAGCGGCATTTGTAAGTGTCCTGTTTGCTGCGGCGTCGTCACGGTCCCGCTTCCAGGCTGCGTAGATTTTGTGGTTGAACATGTTTCTTCTCAAAATGGGATCAAAGTCGGCTCCCGTGTCTTCTTTTCTGTCTCTGTCGATGTCAGTAGCTACCGGGACCGGTTCCGTTATCGTTTTCTCATCATTATCATAGACCATCCAGGAGAGTTCTCCCTTATTACCGGATGTTCTATCATTATTGTTCGATATAAAAGCTACCATGGCGTTGTTATCAACATCCATTTTCGCTACCTGTATCCCTGATTCGGGGTAGACATTTGACGCAATCTTCTTCGCACTTGGGCTGTCACCGGCTTCGTTGCTGTCAGCTTTGTCAGGAACTGAAAGATCACTTCCTCCGAGCCAGACCTGTTCCCCTTCCGGTTCGACAGGAACGTATTGTGAGTTTCCGTAGCCTTTCGCAAGAAGCTCCTTCACTGCGTCCTCATTTTCTTTGCACAGATCCAGATCGGTCCTGTAGACTACAGTTCCGTCTTCTAATGTTTTCGGATACAGATCCTTATGACCATCGAGGAATTTATATTCATATACCGTATATCCGAGGAATTTCACTTTGAACGAGACACTTCCGTCAATATATTGTTTATCAAGTTCTCCTCTGGGATAGACATTCCCTTCTGAGGTCAGTGTAGCTCCGCCGTATACACAGGCATTGCAGCATGGCCATCCGATGCCGGCGAATATTTCTGCTCCAGTCGCTGAATTCAGATCCAATTCTGCCAGAAACTCATCTTTCGAAGTCGTGGTCGGATCATCATCCGGCTTCATCACGAAAACTTCATCCGTTCCTGCATCTGCAGTAATTGTAATACCGAATCTGAGCGAATCCACCGCTTGTGTCATAGAGGCTGTGGCTCCCGTATAACTCTGAATCACTCCGGTCATACTATCCGGGTCATCATCGTTGCAGACTGCATAGCCTACTATTACCCAGCGAAGCTCGAGACTTACTTCCGGCATGGGTGCATAAGTTCTGGTATACAGATCCTTGAGTTCTTCGATGGAATACTTATGAAACTCACCGTTTTTTGCTGCATCCCAGAAATCCTCATTATCCGCATTCATTCCAAGGCCGATCACACTTCTTCCGTCGGGAAACTTCCTGTACTCCACCGGAATTTTATCAGGGAACATTTTCGTATTCATCCCCGGCATGAGACCACTCATATCGATATCGACCTCCTGGTCCGGACCATAAGGTATTTCTGTAGTATACCTCTCATGGTTCTTTCCCTCTGCAACTTCAACCCCAAGCATGATATCGTCAGTCTTTGTTACTGACCCATCGATTTTTTCATTTACGATCATGCGGATTCCGCCGTCAGGGATGAGGTCCTGCAATTCGAGCTCCGCATGCGTCTGACCCTTATCATCGCTCCACAGCTTCTTTTGGGTCCCGTCTTCGGTCTCGGCATAGAATTCGACTGAGGCAACATTTTCCGGATCGCCGGAAATGCTGAAGTCAACCGCAAGCGACTCATCATAATCAGTCGAGACCTCAAGCAAATCATTAAACACATCATACTGCGTGTCGTTATACGTCATCAGTACTGATGTTACTTTGCCTTCTTCGTCAGCGAATACTTTCAGAAAATCAAAATTAACCATCGTCAGGAACATTATGGCGGCCAGTAAAACCGCGCATGCCCGTTTTATTGCCTTCTTCATTTCAATCATAACATACCTCTTTTCGTGTACTAAATTGCTTTCACATGTATTGCTCTCTGTTCATGTGACAAGTACAGTCTAAACTGCCAATCTTTGCATAATCTTTGCAAATATCAGCTGATTTTAAATTTTTTTGATTTTTTTTGTTACCGAGGTTCATTTAGCTCTTTATTTTCAGTTGAAATTTTAATGGGAGGGGGAGAAACGGAAGATGCGCCTGCACCTGTGGAAGAAGCGCGGATGCAGAAGATATGCACACAGACTGTGCACCGAAAAGGGATCCGTGCTTCGAGGTTATGCGCATGGAAGATGAGTGCGCTGGCAAAAGACGGGTCCGGGAACGTAGAGAGGGACCCGGACAACCACAGTCTGTACACGTTCACGGAAGGGAAGAGATTCAACTGTGACCTGTCCGAGTCCTAAAACATCGGGGTGCGATATTAATATCAGGGTGCTTCAAAAATCTATGCGGCGACGGCGTGGTCTGTTCCCATAAGAATGTTTTACATTCAGGGCATCAGTCCGCCCCCGGTTGCCCACACAATGTGTGTTGCGTCAGGCATGAGATCCGAGAGACCATTCTCTTCAAGATACTTTGCATATGAGCTGCCGGTGCGTTCAATTTCCGAAAGTCCGCC
>CAMYVI010000185.1 GCA_947302185.1 uncultured Lachnospiraceae bacterium | reverse complement strand
CATAGAACTTGCTTTTCTTTCCGAACTGTGATACCCCCGCATCATAAGAACATGCGAATTTGTAATTGGAGATATGATATAGGGGCAGCTGCCAGAGAAACCTGACAAGACCCTTTACCCCGAGACCGTAAGACCCGCTGTGGCAATGCAGTATAGCAATACGTCCTGCTTTTTTTGCTTCATCCAGATAAATCGGCGCCGAGCCTCTGCTGTGCCCATGTACAATCAGATATTCCGGATGCTCCAGGAAAAATTTCTGCCACCATTCCCGGTAAGATTTCAGATTCCTCCAAGATATGTGAGGGCATCTGTAGATTTTCGCTCCGTAGGAGTAAATCTCCTGATCATAAGCACACTCTTCCGGTGTCTGTGCGACAAAATCATATTGGATACTATTTTGATCCAAGACCCTTAACAAATTCATCAGCAGAGTTTCCGTTCCGCCATAATCCATTCTGCCGACTACCTGCAGTACTTTAATCATTACTCACATCACCTTTTTCTCTGCATAAGAGCAAAGGACACTTTCTTTTTCAGCTCGATTCTTAATCGATCCGGCAGCACCGACCCCGCAGACATAATTCCCCTCTTTATTTTCTGCCCCGCCGGCTGCTTTTTGCGATAGTCCTTAATAATTCTCTCAATATCTTCTTCGTTTCGAAGTTTTTCCATCGCTTCGGCATGAATCTTTTCCGTTCTTACATACCCCTGCATATTCTGTCTGGCCAGCATCTCCGCCGCGGTCGTGGCTTCCAGTTCACGTACCCGGCCTGTTTCAATCAAGTCCCGAACAGCCTTCTCACCTTCCGGTGTACATACGTAGACTGCGGAGACCCCTTCCTTATTGAACTGGTATTTCGGTCCCCAATAATCACCCAGACGAATATCCGCACAAGATTCTTCTTTTCTGAATCTGCACTGATAGCAGCTGTCTCCCAACAGGATACTTTCAAAATAGACTTGCCAGAACAGTTCCCTTTCACGTTTTCCCCGGAACAATTTATCTGCGGACCTGACTATCAGACAATAATTATGCCAGTCTACGCTCTTATCTCGAAATCTCACCTTTTTGAATTGACGCGTTCCAATCTTATTCGATACTCTGTCAAGTTCCTTTTCCCATAATTTATAGGTGGGAACGCCGTGACAAAAAAGTTCCACGAGCAGCACGCGGTCTCGAATTTTCAGCATTTCAGCGGCCAGCCTGAATCCGGCTATCTGGCAGGGAAGACCGAATATACAAAAGCGGCTGTCACTATCTTCCCGCGCTCTTTCCGCTATACTCCTGAAAGCCCTCATGGTGTTGCTCTGAAGATATTTGGATCCGTCCAGCTTTCGCAAGTCATCCGTTTCTCGAACAAGAATATGCTCCACTATGTTCTTTTTACGGTTATACGCTGCTCCGCTGACCGTTTCGTTATTCTGCAATGCCATAAGGGCAAGCTCATGGGCTATGCCTCCGGAAGCACTGTTTCTCAGTACTTTCCGGTCAGCACTCTGCAGGGCGTATAATCCTGCACTGTATAAGTTCACGCCGCATATCTCATCCGCAAACCGCATGCATACCTTCCTGCACTTGCCGCAATGCGTACACTTTTCGTCATCTATCTCAGCCTGAAAGAATCCGGTACTGTCCATTTTCAGCCGAACTGCGCCAAAATCACATACCGTACTGCATGCGCTGCATCCGGAACATATATATCTTGATTCGTCATTTATACTATTCATACACTCTCCAGGCTATTTTTCAGATACTCTTCGCTCTCGCGAATCATACCGGCCATTTCTTCCTCGACTGCCTGATAATCGATTTTTTTCGAAAGTATCTTCTCAATGTTTTCCGCAGTTATGGACTTCAGTTCCCGGTCCTCCATCCCAACCGTTCTCAGCAGAGACTTCAGCTTAAAGGTATTGATACTTTTTCTTACATAAACTGCAGTATTACAATGGTTTTTGATAGCCGCCACAGTCCCGTGAAAAGTATCTGTCAGAACGGCTTCTGCACCTTTGAAATAGGAGACCCACTGGTGAGCATTACAGACAATATTCTTGTCGCACCATCCGTGATATGTTCCGACAGAGACTGTGATAAGTCTGTTCGCTTTCGCATATTTCCTGATTTCGCGAATCTCTCTTCTGTCCGTCAGATTCCTGTCATAGGAATATATAAGGAGATATCTGCCTGAAATATTTCTGACAGGAACATAAAATTTCGATCCCTGATATAAAATAACCGGGTCACATACAAGCGGGACCGTTTTACCTGTCAGAGACCGAATCATCTTTTGTGTATGGAAATCTCTTGCGGACAGTTCAGCGAAATTGTTGGCCAGCCCGTCTCTGACCAGCTCAAAACAATTGTATTTTTTCAGGATTTCCTGCGTTGTCCTTCCGAAAGACGGAGCGTAAGCAATTATCGGAATCGTTCCCATCCCGTACCCGTACATCATTTTATTACAGCCGACATCTACACTGAATACTTCATCGCTGCCGACAATAATAACATCGCACTCACTCCGGTCATAAGGGATTGTCCTGACCTGCTGAAAGTCTTTTTTTATCGCACGTACTTTTCCGACATTGAAAGCAGAAAGACCGATTCCTTTCTTTATCAAGTACTCATGTGCATAATACAGCATGTTTTGAACGGAACCGCTGTTTTTCTTTTTCTCATTTTCATTAAAATCAAAGTTCTTCTCGTACGTAAGAATGTATACAGTGTGTCCGTGTTCTTCCAGCCAGTATTTCAAACCGTACATCTGCAGTTGAGCTCCCTGGTTATAGACACTGTAATGAGTTAATATTCCTACTTTCATCTATATCACCTATTTGCATCTTGCTGCAGATATATCCTTCTCAGTTCTTTCTCAACGTTACCGGCCTTATACTTTTCGACCACTTTGAACCCGTTCTCCGAAAACTTTTTCCTCAACCCCGGGTTCTCCATGAGAGTCAGAATATGCCTTTTCAATTCCTGTTCATTTTCGGCATCGAACAGGAGTCCGTTGTATCCGGGTCTGACAAGTTCTCTGTGTCCTCTGTTCACCGATGCGATAACCGGTTTTCCGCAGGCCATGGCCTCCAGTAGATTCAGAGGAAGTCCCTCACGAAAGCTTGCGGAAACAAGTATATCACAGCTCCCCGTGAAGTTCTCCAGATCTGTTCTGTATCCAAGCAGGCGGACATGATCATTCAAGTTCAGTTTTTCGATCTCATTCCTCAGGACACCCTCATACGGACCGTTCCCGGCAAGCCAGAGCATTATGTCCGGTTTCTTTCTTACTACCTCACTCACGGCTCTGATGACGGTCAGCTGATTCTTATTCTTATTCAGCTCTCCGACGCAGAGAATGACAAAACCGGCGTTTTCAGCATACTCGCTGCGAAAATGTGCTGCATTTTCACTCTGCGCCGCAAAATATCTGCCGTCATCGATCCCTACGCCATAAATATGGTCCACCTCGCAGGCAAAATTCGCTTTAGCGAGTCTGTAGTCTTCTTTCGTAATCGTAATCAGCTTATCCGTAAAATGTGCCATCGCGCGTTCGATAGGATAATATAGAAACCAATTTTTTCGAGAAGCACCCTTGTAAAAGTGAAATCCATGCGCCGTATAAAACACTTTCGTACCGGATGTTCTCACATTACGCGCAGCCAATCTTGTGAATACACCCGCGGCCGGCGTATTGCAGCTGATCAGGTCATATTTTTCGGATTTTAACAATTCCCGTAATTTCCGGTATGCGACAAGATTTCGGGGATCCAGCGGAAATCTCTGAAACGGAATTTCGTAAATCTTATCGACATTTTTGATACTGAGTCCGTTTTTCTCGGCCAGATTATTCCGCGCAGCGATATGGATCTCGTATCCTTCTTGCTTCAGAACCTTAATCAGCGGCCTGTGAAACTGTGCGATATGACTCTGGACTGACGCCGTCAATAGTACTTTTTTCACTGTTATCTTTTACCTTTTTTCGGTCTGTAAAACAATGTTCTATAGAGGTAGTATAGTTTTTCGAGCCAGATACGGTATCCGTGAAAAATACAGATTTTTGATCTCGACATGTACATTGGCAAAATCCGGATTGGAATAGACCATGATCCGTTTATGCGCCGTGTCATCTATTCTCAATTCCCGCGGAATTCCGAGGAACATATTCAGAATTTTTCTGTTATTCATCGGTATCGTCGTTCTATGATAGACCTGCTGCGAAGAAATGACCGTCACTCCCCAGCATCCCATTCTGATTTCCCAATAAAACAGATCTGTGTGCTCATAGTTATACAGCGGTTTGTCCAACCCTATACTCTTTAAAAATCGATAATAGGTTTCATCCGACCACTTGAGCAGAAGCGGATGCATAAAATATCTGGTCTGGAATATGCTGCAGTGCCGCTCTGTCAGAATCTCCGGCATCTTCAGCTGATATTTGCGTTCAAGGAATACTCTGGGTACTTCTGACGCCCATGACTTCAACTCAATATCATACTTGTCCAGATCATGCAGATATATATACTTTCTGATTTCATTATCGGCAAGATTTAAAAAATAGCTTGTACTGTGCTTTAAGCAGTTTTTTACCAGCTCGAAGTTATCAAACTCTTCATTACTCTCCGGAATGGTATACAATGTATGCTGCAGTCCCAGCTTTGAGCAGATCTCGGCAGCTGCGTTTGCATCGACCAGTTCCTGAGGTTTTGAATAAAAGCTGTAGTAGCTGAATTTATCATACAATCCGTTTGCACAGGCCAGCGTTGTTTTGCTGTCTGTTCCCCCGGATAGTGAGATCGTGCAGCGGTCCCACTTCTTTGTGCAGCATTCTATTCCGCTGTGCAATAAATCCCCTATAGCTGCAATTGCATTCTGTATTTCTTCTTCCGTCTTATACTCTTCGTGGGCGTGCGTAGGAAAGAATCTTCTGACATGGAATTTCCCATCGAATTTCAGATACGTATTTGCGCCAAGCCTTCGTATCTTTTTATAAGGACTGAGATTCCCGGGAAGATGCCTGTTCCCTATGTTATAACACTTTGATTCGACCAGTTTTCTTACAGTCCCGTCCATTTCCAGATCACAGATATCTGCTATCAGCTGCGACTGTTCGGAAAAATACATAGCGCCTTCGATAATACCGAAATAACAACCTGTCAACGAGCAGGCGTCCTGACAGGCGATGACCTGTTTACCGTCAACTAATACTATGACGTGCAAGCCTGTAAATTCGGAGACCTTATCAAAGTAGCTCTCAAGGCTTTGCTCATATGCTCTGAGCAGATCTTCGCATAAGTCTTCCTCTCTGTATTTACCGTCAAACGGGTTGTAGGCATGGCCGATAATGACCACATGCCTGCTGTCGTTGCTTACGTGGTAATAAGTCTGCTTTTGCTGCACATATAAATAGTAGCCGCC
>CAMYVI010000184.1 GCA_947302185.1 uncultured Lachnospiraceae bacterium | reverse complement strand
ACATGTGTGGCTTCCGATGAAACCGGTTCCGCCAGTTACAAGAATTGTCATGATTGTTTTCTCCTTCTATATATAAATGTAAATATGAAATACTTTTTGGGATGCAATTTACGAAACAAATACCCTTTCTGCGTATGTCTCTCAACGTCCGAAAAGAGCAGTCCGCTGATATCATCCGTGATTCATGAACAGTTTCTGTCTGGAAGTTACTGCACCCGTAAATATCATAGTGTTCCGAGGAATTTCAGGAAGGCCGCATGGCCCTCGTCGGTCCACTTGTAGACGCCCGCATCCTCCAGAACGCCGGTGAACACGCGGCCGATTTCAATTTCAAGGATGGATGTCACGTTATCGGCGGTGATCTCCGCATATTTTGCAAGAATATCGCTGCGTACCCAGTCTGCGTGTTTCGACAGTATATCGTCTGAGGCGACACGGGCAGCAATCTCATCGTCGGACAGACCTGCAGCACGCGAAGCGGACAGAAGATCTCCGAGAGCATTCATTTCCGCCTTCAGGCGGGAAGGAAGGACCGCGAGACCCATGACTTCAATCAGCCCGATATTTTCTTTTTTGATGTGATGGTATTCCGGTCTCGGATGATAGACTCCAAGCGGCCGGTCCTCTGTCGTGATGTTGTTGCGGAGTGTGAGGTCAAGCTCGTATTTTCCGTCGGCGATACGTGCGATCGGCGTAATCGTATTGTGGGGAGTTCCGTCTGTTTCGGCAAAGACAAATGCATCCTCATCCGTATAACCGCGCCACTTGTCGAGCACGTGGTCTGCAAGCTCGACGAGTCGGTCCGGATCGGTGCTGCGTATGCGGAAGACAGACAGCGGCCATTTGACGATTCCGCTTTCAACATCTTCAAAACCCGGGACCGTGTAAGGAATCTCGATGGCAGCTTTTGCCATTGCAAACGTATAGTGTCCGCCCTGGAAATGATCATGTGCAAGAATCGATCCGCCGACGATCGGCAAATCAGCATTGGAACCCAGGAAGTAGTGTGGGAACTGTCTCACGAAATCGAACAGCTTGCAGAAAGCAGCGTGATTGATAGCCATCGGCGTATGCTCAAAATTGAACGCGATGCAGTGCTCATTGTAATATCCGTAAGGGCTGTACTGGAGTCCCCATTTCGAACCGTTGATTTCTATCGGAATGATTCTGTGATTCTGGCGCGCCGGGTGGGTCAGCGATCCTGCATAGCCTTCATTTTCTCTGCAGAGCAGGCATGCGGGATATTTTGTTGATTTGGCTTTGCCGGCAGCGGCGATTGCCTTGGGATCCTTTTCCGGCTTTGCAAGATTGATCGTGATATCGATATCTCCGTAGTCGCTTGCAACTTTCCAACGAAGGTCCTTTTTCGCGCGATAGCGGCGGATGTAATCGGTGTCCTGGCTGAATTTGTAGAACCAGTCCGTAGCCTCCTCGGGGGAATTTGCATAATGCTCCCGGAAGGTTCTCTGTACTTCGGCGGGACGCGGAACAAGGCAGTTCATAATGCGTGTATCGAAAAGGTCGCGGTAACCGATGCTGTCTTCGATGAGACCGCGGGCAACAGCCTCGTCAAGGAGATCGGCCAGAGTGGATTCGAGGTCAACATTTTCAAATGTTTCCTTCGGTTCCTCATAGTATTCTTCGCGGAACAGATCCAGAATAAGATTTGTGGCGTAACTGGCTTCACATTCCGGAAGAAGCCCTGTCTCGAGACCGTATGTTACCAGTTTTTTGATGGAAGTACTTAACATGATGCTCGTCACCTCATTTCAGAAAGCGGTTATTATGTTTACAATGACAATTATAAAGCATAATGATGCCGAGTGACATGCAAAATGTATTTTGTATCTTGCAAAAATGAGGATTATTGTCGTTATACGGAAAACATAAGAAAACGAAGTGAGGATACCGGTCCGTCACTTCGTTGATTTAGCTGAAGACTACCCGAAAACAGCTGCCGTAAGCGATGGGCGACCGATACGCGGGCAGGATAGACTGCATCTTTTTCGAAACAGTTAATCCGGCAGCCTGCCGAGCATTCTTGCCCCGTCGCCTACCTCGACGATATAGAATTCCGCTTTATTCCGGGTGCATTCTCTGTAACTGCGTGAGAGCGTCCTCTTGAAGGTGGAAATAGCATCTTTGTTCACGATACTGACCGTGCAGCCGCCGAATCCGGCGCCCGTGATGCGTGAACCGAGTACGCCGGGTATCTGGAGCGCAAGCTCAACGAGAAGATCGATTTCATCGCAGGAGATTTCATAGTCATCTCTGAGTGACTCGTGGGAAGCCGTCATGAGTGCGCCGAAACGGACAAGATTGTTCGCACGCAGCGCGGAAACGGCCTGGATTGTACGCTGGCTCTCATATACGGCGTGGCGAGCGCGTTTTGTAAGCGTCTCATCCATGATCACATCTTTCACACTGTTGAACTGGTCGACTGAAAGCGAGCAGAGACTTTCAACATTCATGACAGTCTGGATTTTTTTCAGGGCTGCCTGGCATTCTGTGTAGCGGGCTTCGATCGTCGGTCTGAGGAGCGTATGCTTGACCATGCTGTTCGTGATAACAATCCGGTAATCACCGAGTTTAAGCGGGGCATACTGGCAGGAATGTCTTTTCGTATCCAGCAAGATGGCATTTTCTGCGCGGCCCATGGCGCAGGTGAACTGGTCGGTGATGCTGCTTTTCACGCCCGTGTAATTGCACTCTGCGTAGTTTGCGTAGGCAGCTATGTCGCTGTTCGTCAATTCATAAAAGCTATATACTTCCCGAAGCATAAAGCCTGTGAGCACTTCAAGGGATCCGGATGAGGAGAGTCCGGATAGTGTGGGGATATCGCCGCCGATGACAATGTCGCATCCTACGGGCATTTTGAACCCGTTCTGCTCAAAGGTCCACATGACTCCTTTCATATAGTTCGCCCAGCCCCGGTCTATCAGAGGGTGGAAGTTATCGAGAGAGTCTTCGCGGACGCCCGCTCCTTCAAAGTTGATTGAGTAGAAGCGGAGCTTTCGGTCGGCGCGTTTCCTGATGACACCGTATGTGCCGAAAGAAACTGCGCATGAGAAATTATACCCTCTGTTGTAGTCGGTATGATCTCCCATCAGAGTGACACGTCCCGGTGAAAAGAATGTGTAGATTTCGCCTTCTGTGCCGAACAATTCATAAAATTTTGTCAGAACATCCTTAATAGTCAAGACGGCACCTCCCCTTTTTTCTCATTCTTATTGTAATTGCACATAAAGTCAAAAGCAATGTGCTAAATCACTAAAGTATGAGTGGAAATTCGTCGATTTGTATAAATATGTTGCGGAAATTAACGGGCAATGATTCAAAACGACGACGGTCGGGGACGGTTCTTAGCGGTCGGGGACGGTTCTTAATCGTTAATAACCGTCCCCGTCCGCGAAGTACCGTCCCTCCTGCGAAAATGCCTGCAAAAGAACCGTCCCAACATTCGACATTTGACAATTAATGTTGTACAATATGAACATGAGACTCAGAAATGTTCCCGAAGCAAAATCAATAGTAGAAAACAGCCCGTATGTCATCAATGACCCTTTCTCAATGAAAGGACGATGGAAGTCCGGCAAGGAAAAGCCGCTCTATTTGGAAATCGGTATGGGAAAAGGACGCTTCATCATAGAAACAGCTAAGCGCAACCCGGAGCGGGAATACATCGGCGTGGAGCGATATGAGAGCGTGCTCTATAAAGCCTGTGAAAAGATGGCAGGAAAGCCGGATCGGAACCCGGCGTCACTGGCCATTGAAGCGGAAGAGAGACTGAACGGGGATGCACTTCCGGAAGCCCTTGACGGTACTCCCGACAATCTCCGTTTTCTGCGGCTTGATGCAAGAGAGCTGCCGGAAGTCTTCGCAGAGGGGGAAGTAGACGGCATCTACCTTAACTTCTCGGACCCCTGGCCGAAGGCCAGACACTCCAAACGCCGGCTGACATCCCGCGAATTCCTCGCGACTTACGGAAAATTCCTGAAAGACGGCGGGATCCTGGAGTTCAAGACTGATAACAGGTCTCTCTTTGATTTCTCTGTCGAGGAGTTTAAGGAGGCAGACAAATGGGAACTCGTCAAAGTTACGTATGATCTGCACAATGACCCTGTGATGGGCGAGGGAAATGTTATGACGGAGTATGAGAAGAAATTCTCGGCTCTGGGCAACAAAATCGGCAAGCTTATCGCCGTATATCACTCAGAGAACACGCCGGTCTGAAGCAAAGCCGCCCGGGCAGGCAGGCTGATCCGGCGTCAAATCGCGCCAAGAATGTCAAGGCGTTCTTGATTTATCATTTATAAGGAGGATGATATGGTAGTTAAAGTTACAGAGGACACATTCGAGCAGGAAGTTCTCAAATCCGATCTCCCGGTACTTCTTGATTGTTATGCAGACTGGTGCGGACCGTGCAAGATGATGAGCCCGGTCGTTGACAAGATGGCGGACGTTTTTGCAGGCAAGCTTAAAGTCTGCAAGCTCAACGTGGATGAAGACGGCGGGGCAGTTATGGAATACCGTGTCATGTCCATCCCGAACTTCCTGTTTTTCAAGAACGGCGAAGTCGTAAAGAACGTTGTCGGCGGAATGGCTCCGGCTGCCTTCCAGAGAATAATTGAGGAAGTATTGGCTTAAAGCGAAATACCCATAAGGCTTTTTCGGGCTGTCGCTTAATAGGTATGCGGCAGCCCTGTTTTTCAGATCAGGCGGTCCCTTTTCGAACAGAGGGCGGGCTGACCCGATAGGAAGGAGATACTTTTTGGATAGCTTATATATTGTAGTTCCGGCGTACAATGAATCTGGCAACATCGAACAATTTGTAAGCGAATGGTACCCGGTGATTGAATCCCATAACGGTGACGGAAACTCGCGTCTTGTAATCATAAACGACGGCAGCAAAGATGATACCTATGAAAAACTGCTTTCTCTCGCTGAGGACAGACCGTATCTTTTACCGCTTAACAAGCCGAACGGAGGACATGGTCCTACCCTGATCTACGGATATCGTTATGCTGTTGAGCAGGGTGCGGACTATATTTTCCAGACGGATTCCGATGGACAGACCGATCCCTCGGAATTTGAGAAGTTCTGGGAAAAACGGAAACAATACGATGCCGTCATAGGAAAGCGTCCGGTACGCGGTGACGGACGGGACCGTGCTTTTGTTGAACGGACTCTGTGTTTTCTGCTGCGCATGATTTTTCGGGTTGCGCTTCCGGATGCAAATGCGCCTTATCGTCTCATGAAACGCGAACTCCTTTCCAAATACATCGTAAAATTTGAGGATGACTATAATCTTCCCAATGTCATGCTTACTACTTTCTTCGCCTGCTACCATGAGAAAATGATTTTCCTGCCGATTACATTCAAACCGCGTCAGCACGGAACAAATTCTATTAATATCAGGAACATAATTAAAAT
>CAMYVI010000183.1 GCA_947302185.1 uncultured Lachnospiraceae bacterium | reverse complement strand
CTGCGGTCAATCTCGCCGAGCCTCTCGAGAGGCGGGGTGTGAAATTGATCGGGACCGACTGCGAGGCAATCAGGAGAGCCGAGGACAGAGACTGCTTCGAGAAACTGCTCATAGATCTTGAAATTCCGGAGCCGAAGGGATGTGCCGTTACCGATATCGAAGAGGGCGTCAAAGCTGCGGCTTCGATCGGTTACCCTGTACTTGTGAGACCGAGCTTTGTGCTCGGCGGAAGGGCTATGCAGATTGTGTCCAAGGAGAAGGATTTGAGACATTATCTGCGGACGGCTGTCGAAATAGACGAGGATAAGCCGGTTCTCGTTGACCGCTATATCAGCGGAAAAGAACTCGAAGTAGATGCAATTTGCGACGGGACGGATGTATTTATTCCGGGTATTATGGAGCTGGTCGAGAGGACGGGAATTCATTCGGGAGATTCTATCAGTGTGTATCCTACTTTCAGCGTATCCGGGAAGGTGCAGGATACCATCAGGGATTATACGCGTAGGCTGGGTCTCGGCATCGGCATCAGAGGACTTTTCAATATACAGTTCATCGTGGATCAAAACGAGGAGGTCTATATTATAGAGGTCAATCCGAGATCTTCGAGGACGGTGCCTTTCCTTTCTAAAGCGACCGGGTATCCGCTTCCGGACATTGCGACCGGGGTCAGCCTGGGAATTTCTTTGAGGGAGCAGGGAATAGTGAAAACGGACGGTGCATTTGCGCAGCCGGAACGGATGTGGTTCGTGAAGGTGCCGGTATTTTCATTTTCAAAATTATCCGGAATGGACGCCTACCTTTCTCCGGAGATGAAGTCCACGGGAGAAGCCATAGGCTATGATAAAAGGCTGCATCGCGCCATGTATAAAGCGCTCGTGGCGGCAGGGATAAATATTCAGAATTACGGAACCGTCATCTTCACGCTTGCCGATGAGGATAAGGAAGAGGCGCTGCCGCTCGCAAAGCGGTTCTATGACCTGGGGTTCAATCTCGAGGCGACGACCATGACTGCGGAATATATGAGGGATCACGGAGTCAGAGTCAGGCTGAGAAGGAAGCTGAGCGAGGGGAGCACGGAGATTCTGGATTCTATCCGGGCGGGCTATGTGAGCTATGTGGTAAACACGCGTGCGATTTTGTCCGGGGTTCACTACGAGGACGGGGTGGCTATACGAAAATGTGCCAGTGAGCACAGGGTTACGATGTTTACATCGCTCGATACGGTGAGGGTGCTGCTTGACGTGCTGGAGGAGATGACGATAGGGGTGAGTCCGATTTGAAGACCTCTCTTCGGGGACGGTTCTTAACAGGCGGGGACGGTTCTTAACGGTTAAGAACCGTCCCCGCCTGTTAAGAACCGTCCCCGATTTTGCATCAATCAATATGGAAGAATGATCGGGAAGAGACCATTTTCCCTTCTGTCGGACGAAAAAGGGGCAGGAAGGCTCCTTATCGATATTATGAAGAAGCATCTTTCAGAGTATCCGACCGAAAGTGAAGTGAAAAATACACAGATGCTCATTGCCTACAGCAAAAACATGATGCTGACAGAAGAGGAAACAGAAAAACTCGGAGAAGCAGAAGATATCCCTCTCTCTGACATACTCAGGGATTATGAAAATGCGCTGAAAGCCAATCAGCTGATGGACTACGATGACCAGATGATTTACGCTTACCGAATCCTTAAGCGCCAGCCTGATCTTCTTCGATTTTACAGAGAAAAATACAGATACATCTGCGTTGATGAAGCACAGGATACGTCAAAGATTCAGCACTGCATAATCGACCTTCTGGCCGGTCCGGACGGAAACCTGTTCATGGTGGGCGATGAGGACCAGAGTATCTACGGGTTCAGGGCTGCATACCCCGAAGCGCTGCTGGATTTTGAGAAAAATCGTCCGGGTGCACAGGTGCTGGTCATGGACAGGAATTATCGGTCAAATGCGAAGATTGTATCAGCCGCTGATGCTTTTATCAGGCACAATGAGGCACGCCATGACAAACACATGGTGGCTGCGAGAGGGGAAGGTCCCGATATTAACTACATAGAACTTAAAAACCGATCGGGCCAGTATGCATATCTCGCCAAAGTGGCGCAAGGGTGCAGAGCAGAGCATGACCGGAACGGCGGTATGCCGCCGGAAGCGGGTACGTCATCGGCAGTAAGCACGGCAGTCCGAGACGAAAATCCGATGCCGGGCGCCCGTGCGTCCGCGAGAATTCTGGAGACCGCTGTCCTGTACAGGAATAACGAGAGTGTGCTCCCGCTTGTAGACCGGCTGGACAGACAATCTGTACCGTACAGGATTAAGAACACGGACATGACATTATTCACGAATCGCGTTGTTTTGGATGTAATCCACATCATGCGATTTGCACTGGATCCTAAAGACACAGACCTGTTTATGCAGATTTATTACAAATGTCAGACATTTCTCAGGAAAGACCAGGCCGAGAAGTTATGCCGTATGAGCCGGAAAAAAGATATCGCGGTCCTGGAGGCTGCGGAGTATGTCGGCGGCATAAACGGAATGGTCATGGGCAAATGCAGAGCCCTCTCAACAAACCTGCGGAGCATGCGGAAGGAACGTCCTTCGAAAGCGATATTTCGCATTGAGAAGCCCTGCGGGTACGGAGAGTATCTTGAACGCAGCAACTTAGACGGAAATAAGCTCTTCATTTTAAGACAGCTGGCTTACAATGAAATGACGGTGGAGAGCTTTCTTGAGAGGCTGGCGCATTTGCAGAAAATACTTACGGAGGAGCAGCCGGATTACAGCTGCCCGTTTGTACTTTCCACCATCCATTCGGCCAAAGGGCTGGAATATGATCGTGTGTTCCTTATGGATGTATGTGACGGGGTGTTTCCCTCGCAGGTGCCGAAAGCGAAGAGGTATGCGGATCGGAATGAGAAGAAGGAGCTGGAGGAGGAGCGGCGCCTGTTTTATGTGGGGATTACGAGAGCTGTAAATCAGCTGAATATTTTTACATTTACGGAAGGTAAATCGACTTTCGCAGAGGAACTGGCTTCCGAGCGGGACAGAGACGGGCTGACAGACGGACGGGTGCAGAGACGAAGGCGGCCTGTTGCCGAACCGGGAGATGACGGAATATTTCCGGGCGCGGACAGTGATTTCGAACTGATTATAGGAATGCGCGTTTTATCGGATCAATACGGGGCGGGCGTGATCAGTGATGTGGAATATGACCGGGAGGGAGTATTCGGGAAGTCGGGCAGATTTTGCGTGGAGTTCGATTCCGGGGAGGAGCGGACATCTGTTTTTCCGCTTGCATTCAGACGAGGGATGCAGCTGATTCGGGATTTCTCTTGAGAGATCGGAGAGACCATCGAGAGGATCCCCATCCTTTTCGGTTCCCATAAGGGACTTTCGGGCACCCCCGATCAAGAGTATAATCATAGTTAGCTGATTCGGGATTTCTCTTGAGAGATCGGAGAGACCATCGAGAGGATCCCCAAGAGGTCCCCAGGAGGGACGGTTCTTAATCGGTAAGAACCGTCCCTCCTGGGGGTCCCTTGGGGATCCTTTTAGGGAGCCTCTCGGAGCCCCTCGGCGCTCCCCATCCTTTTCGGTTCCCATAAGGGACTTTCGGGCACCCCCGATTAAGAGTATAATCATAGTTAGGCGATACCGGAATTCTACTCATTACAGTCGGACAAAAACAAGGAGAAATAAAAACCATGAATATGAAGATGATTCACACAATCGCGACAATATTCTGCGCATCGCTTCTCGTCGGCTGCACAGGTGCTGCGGAAACCAAAACGGAAGAAGGGATGAAGGACGTCATGGAGAGCAACAATACGGCGGAATCGTCTGCTGCAAACCCGGATACCGGAAAAGCAGAAACGGCAGAAACGGCAGAATCAGCCTCTGTAAAAACGGATGAGGTGAAAACGGAAGCGGCGGAGGCAGCCGACACGAAAACAGATGCAGACGAATCAAATGCCGCCGGATCAGATTCGGAAACCCGGAACACAACCGGGCAAAAGAACAATTCAGTCGCAAGTACAGCTATCATGTCCGCATCCGGCGAAGCCTTCATGAAACTGAAAGAAATCAAAGTGACCGACATTCAGCCGCTCCGCATCGGTCAGGTCGAAAACGAAGAAGCCGCCACCGGCATGACTGTCCTCATTTCTGAAAACGGCATGCGGGCCGGTCTCGATGTGCGCGGCGGCGGACCTGCCTCCAGAGACAGCCAGATGCTGAATCCCCTGATGTCCATGCAGCAGATACACTCCATCGTTCTGTCAGGCGGCAGCGCATTCGGCCTGGGTGCGGCAAATGGCGTCATGGATTATCTGGAAGAACACGACATCGGCTTCGACACCGGCGTCGCGAAGGTGCCGCTCGTGGTGCAGTCGGATATATATGATCTCACTGTAGGCGCAGCGGATGTGCGGCCGGATAGTCAGATGGGATATGAGGCAGCGAAAGCGGCATTTGAAAATCCGAACTACAAGGACGGCAACTACGGGGCAGGATGCGGTGCCTCTGTCGGAAAGATCACCGGCATGGAAAGAGCCATGAAGACGGGCGTCGGCAGCTATGCCGTTCAGGTTGGCGATCTGCAGATCGGAGCGATCGTGGTCGTCAACGCCCTGGGTGATATCTACGACTGGAAGACCGGGAACCAGATAGCCGGCCTTCTCAGCGAGGACAAAACGAAGCTCGCGAGCACAATGGAATCCATGAGCGCTTCGATTGAAGCAGTCGATAACAAGTTCACCGGCAATACGACTATTGCGGTGATTATTACAAATGCAAATTTCAACAAATCTCAGCTCTGCAAAATCGCCGGGATGGGACACGACGGCTATGCAAGATCCATCAATCCTGTCCATACCTCCGCGGACGGTGACAGCATCTATGCGGTCTCTGTCGGAGAGGTGAGTGCAGATCAGGATCTGGTCGGTTCTCTTGGCGCGGAGGTACTGAGCGAGGCGATTGTCCGTGCGGTGACATCAGCTGACAGCGCATATGGGCTGCCGTCGGCGACGGAGCTTGGGTTCGCGGCAAAATAAGTCAGCGCCTGTAATTCAGATTTCAGCTGTGCTGTGCTAAAACGGAATGTAAGGGCTGTGACAGCTTCAGGAAGAGTTCAACATGACAGGATTGTTCAGTCATGATGAGCTCTTCCTTTTTTTAAGAGAGCTTTATATGTAAATGGTTACTTCGGTATGAGGAAAATTATCAGTTCGGTGGAACTGATGCAACAAAAACTGCAAAATCTTGCATAAAATCCCGAAAAAATCACAACTTAATGAAATGAATTGCGAGCTGTATTTGTTTTATTGACGCGGAATTTAGCGTGTGATATAACTAAACCATCGAAAGCAAACGTTTGCAAAACCATTCAACCGAAAACCTTACAAAGAAGCTGAAAAATGACGGCAGAGCTATAAGGCAT
>CAMYVI010000182.1 GCA_947302185.1 uncultured Lachnospiraceae bacterium | reverse complement strand
TGCCAAAATAGACAGCATTATCCGCGATGACCATCTTTTTAAAGAATCCCCAGAGGATACGCAAAACCGCTCTTTCCATCCTGACAGCATCCGGCCTGTGCTCCTCGTAAAGTTGAGACGCAAGCCCGGAATATCTCCCTATAGGTCCCTGAAGGATCTGCGGGAAAAAAGAAACAAAAAGGGCAAACCGCAGCAGGTTTTGCTCTGCCTCCTGCCTCTTCCAGCACACATCCAGAAGATAACCCATGGACTGAAATGTATAAAATGAAATGCCGATCGGAAGTGCAAAATCAACAAATGAGAGATGTCCGCCTGTGATCTGATTGAAATTGAATATAATGAAATTCGTATATTTCAGAATACCCAGAATCCCGAAATTAAACACCAGCGTGACAGCAGTGATGATCCGGCGTTTTTTATCATCCGCTTCTTTTGAGAGAACAAGGCCGGCGAGCCAGGTGGAAACCGTGGTGATTGCAAGGAACACTACCAGTCCCCGGCCGTTTGCAATATAATAAATGTAACTGGCTGCAAGCAGCCAGCACCATTGGTATTTCCCCGGGATCAGGTAATAAACGATGACCCCGAGAAATACAAATATAACAAATACGAGCGAATTAAGGCTCATGTATCAATCCTCTGTATTAATCTGATGCTTGTTCATCAAACTCTTCTCCGGTATCCGCAGCAGTATCGGAACCGACTTCATCGGAACCTCCGTCCCCTGAACCTCCGTCTCCTGAACCTTCATCTCCGGAACCTCCGTCGCCGGCAGCATCTGCGTCTGTATCCGATGTTCCTTCTCCCGAAGCTTCACCGCCGCCTGTATTCTCCGGGGTTTCCATCATCGCTGCCGCACGTGCATTGTTCAGGGCTTCATACTCTTCTTCCGTCATCTCATGATATGTGTCATCGCCATTATCATAATCGTCGTATTCTTCATCGTAATTCGTATTATTCTTGTCTTTATTATCGTTACTCTTGTCGCTATAATTGTTCGGATCATACTCAGCTTCTGCGACAAGATATTTCTTATTTACAAAGCCGGTCTGCTCTTTATACTCTATTTTCGCCCAGTTGTCGTTCACGATTTCCAGCACATCGACCTTGGTTTTGGCTTCAAGTGTACCCAGGATTTTTCCGTCGGATGACGCTTCGGAACGAACATTAACATTCGCAGTCGAATAAAAATAATTCGTATCCTGCTGCTTGGTGGAAATTATTGAATCAGCAGGAATCGGCGTTGTCGCACCGGACGGCGTAGGCGTAGGCGTGAAAGACGGAATCGGTGTGGGCGTAAATGTAGGAATCGGTGTAGGCGTAGATGTAGGTGCCTCCGTGGGTGATACCTTCACCTTTTCCTCGGACGCCAGATTCCCGGACGGGGTACAACCCGCGAAAACAATGACAGCTGACATAAAAATGGCTGCCGCCGATATTCGTTTTCTCTCCGAAGCTTTATTTTTCTTAAGCATGACTTCCTCCTTTGTCAATAATCTTGCCGGTCAAGAGATCAGTTCTATATTACAGAGAGAATTCTCTGTTCTGAACGAACTCAGTATTATGAAAATCATCCTGTCTATGATAACACACGTCTGACTACAATCAAGTGCTTTGTTCCAAAAACATCCCGCCCAAGCGGCCGCCGCATTTCCTGATTATAACTCTTTACTTTCTCAGTCTTTTTATTCTCTGTTCGGTGTAAGCCTCCGCTTCTTTCCACAGTGTTTTCAGCTGTGTCTTATGTGCGCACAGTTTTTCCCTGCAGTTTGCGCACCTCAGATACTCGTTAGTGTTCTCTGATAACCGCTCGGGATGGAGATAAAATGTCAGCTCCCAACGGATGAGCAGAGCAACGGATAGCACCAGTAAGCTCCAGGTATAACCCTCCTCCACAAAAAAGAGAGGGGTGAACATCATGGCATAATCCCAGTTATAAATACGGCAGGTACCGCAGCATTTATTCTTCATGAACCAGGTCTGGAACGGACAGAAGAACAGAATACATATCATATCACAGACAGAATAAAAACTGCACAGAAGAATGAGAATTCCGTCATCAAGGATATTTTTCATCCTGAGAGCACCGAAGAAGCCATTCAGAACGATCCATATCAATGCGACCAAAAAAGTAGCGTTGTTGTCAGGTATGACAATATCGGTTGCTCCGGATTTAATATAATTTCTGCTGAACTGTTTCTGACACCCGGGGCTCTCATACTTCGACGGAAAAAAGCGCAGGATCATTTCTATTACGAACACAGACCAGGTAACGACGATGATGACAGGCCTTTTCTCTAATTGAGATGTGACAGCTTCATTTCTGTCCAGCCTGAAGGAAATATAGCTTACCAGAAGAAGCAAGAATAAAATCGAACGGTAAACGAGCCTGATATAGTGAAGCGTGCTGATGGCGCTCAGCTTACGCTTTTTTTGTACATCTCTCTTTTTATATGTTTGACCCATATATCACCTCAAGTATGACCTTCCGGCTGTCGTTCATTGTAATGTTTTTGTGAGAAATCAAGTCGTTTGCATACTGTTTTCAGATTAATTATAACACAAACAATAATTGTCAACCACCATGCTTCTTCTGCCTGGTCTTCATCCTATCGGAAACCTGTACTTTCCGCATAAAGTATCGACCGGACTCATCCTATTCAGGAAGCCCCGGCGTTCCTGACGCAACGAGAGCGGCGTCAAAGCGCCTTCAGCTGCGCATGTTAAGCGATTCACCGGGAAGCACATACACCGGATTGCATCATTCCTCAGAGAAGAGCAGTTCAGGCAGCACTTTCTTAGAATTTGAAATATACTCACGAGCGTTACTGCCATGAGCAATATAAACACGGCTATTTGGACGTTAAGCAGTTCAGATATCAATAGGCCTCTTCTCCAGATATGATCTCACTCCCGCATTTACCATGATCAGCGCCATCTTTCCGTCGTATCCTGTTACTTCCGGCTCGGTGCCGTTCCGGACGGAATCTGTAAATGCCTGCGCTTCCGCCACATACGCCTCCCGAAAAAGTGTCCTCCAGGAGTCCACGGAATCGGAAATAATAGTCATGTCCCGGGTGACTGTCTCAACGCTGTCTGCCCTCTGGGTCCCGACCTTCACGATTCCCTTCGTTCCGAGAATCTCGGTCCGGGCGTCATAGCCGTACTGCACATACTGGGCGCCGGTCACTACGCCGATGACGCCGTTTGCAAATTCAATCGTCACTGAGCAGCTGTCATAATAATCCGGATACTCCGCTGCTTTCTCAGGACTTCTGAAATTGCTTCCCACAGCATAAATCCTCCTCGGCTCACTGCCCGCGTACCAGCGGCAGACGTCAAGATCATGACTGTTCACCTCGCCTATCGGTCCCTGATTATTTCGAATATCATACATCCACTCCTTCGGCTCACTCGGTCCGTAAGTGTTGGATTTTATCATGGCAACGGGACCGATTGTGCCGGTATCGATGATTTCCCTGCCGCGTCTGAAGTTTTTGTCGTATCTTCTCATGAAACCGATCTGCAGTTTTACGCCATTCCTTCTGCAGGCTTCGATCATCTCATCACACTCATCCGGTGCAGACGCCATAGGCTTTTCGCAGAAAATGTGTTTGCCTGCATTTGCAGCAGCGCATACGATATCTCTGTGGAACCGGGTCGGAGTAGCAACGACGACCGCGTCGACTTCGTCATTTTTCAGGGCTTCCCTGTAATCGGTGTAGGCATACCGGGTATTTATGATCTTCTGTGCGGCTTCGACGTTTTTTTCATCTGCATCACAGACCGCGATCAGCTGCGCACCGTTCACTGATCCCGCATAGCTTTTCGCGTGAATCAGACCCGCTCGGCCGCATCCGATCAGACAAACTCGAATAGTATCTCTCATATTTCGAATCCTCCCAAACGCGGTAAAAAGGAAAGCCGCCATAGCGCAGCCTTCCCTATAATACGAATCGTTCTTGAATCAGAATCCCAGAGTGTCGTTGACGAGAATGACGTGGATCCTCCCGGCATGTCTGGAAAAGCGTGTGATCAGGAACTGACAGCAAATCGTATCCGGCGACTTGCAGTTCATGCAGGATCCGGTCTTCGCACAAGGCGTGGAGAGACCGAAACGCTGGGCATTCGTAGGTGCGGCTACATTTCTTGCACGCTTCATGGCGCCGTCTATATCATCACATACCTTATTCATACCGACAATGAAAACTACTTTTCGGGGACCTTGTGCTATTGCGGATACGCGGTTCGCGTTTCCGTCGATGTTCACAAGCACGCCGTCTTCCGTCATTGCATTGACACCGGACAAAAAAATGTCTGCGTCATAAGCCATCAGCATGGCAGCCCGCTTATCCTCATACTGATCGCGGTCAATGAAATTATATTGCCCTTCCTCAAGAGTCTTTACAAGCCCGATTTCGTGTACGCTCATAGCGCCGCCCATCGTGACGCTGCTCCCCTCCGGAATCAGCTGCAGGGCTATTTTCCTTGCCTCTTCTTTTGTTGCCGCGTAATATCCCTTCATGTTTCTGGATTCCAGACCTTTAATTACTTTTTCAGCCAGAAGAGCGTTACGCTTTGTGATATTCTCATTCATTATTAAATCCTCCATTATGCTTCTTCACCGGGAGCCAATACTGAATTCCCCAGTGTTCGAAGTCCCACTGTTCGCTGTAGTCATTGCATTCATAATCCACATACCAAAGCAGTCCGTCATGAACGATAAAATTAGCGGGATAATAATCAATGTTCAATCCCGCCGCCATAGCGTCTGCCGCCATCTTCCTCACCTGTGGAAGATAAGGATCGACCGACACTCCTGCCTGTACCAATTCCATCACGGTAGGTCCCTCGATATAGTCTTTGACGATGCGCTCGGTTTCTATGTCTGCAGTATACATCCGGGGGATACGGATACCGGCTTGCCGCAATCGCTTATAGTCCCGCAATTCAGCTTCGATTTTGTTTCCGAAGCTGTAATAATCGCACGGCTCGTGATGAATCTGCTTGATAACAACATGCTGCCCGTCTCTTTCCGCAAGATACGAATATCCGCCCTTACCTTTGCCTATCAGACGGAGAAGCCGGAATGGCGCTCCGTTAACCGGCAGTGCCTCCATAGTACCGAATATCCACCGATCCGCAAACCGCATCTGCTCATCCGTGTGGAACCAATGCTCTCCGTTTTCCATCACAGTGATTTTTGCATTGTGTTCCTTTGCAAATGTCAGAATGCTCTCATATGATATCAGATCGTCTCTGCTGCCGTAAAGAATTTCCGTGGGGACATTCCATTTCACAGGATGCTTCCGTACATAACACAAATAGTCCCACGACAGATTTTCGCCGAAGGCAGTTACGATCACGCCCTCCGCTTTCAGTTGTTCATCCGTTACATCGGCTCGTTCCATCATGCCGCGAATCAGTAGTTCCATATCGACAACGGGAGAT
>CAMYVI010000181.1 GCA_947302185.1 uncultured Lachnospiraceae bacterium | reverse complement strand
GGCGGAAGCGATAATTCCGGGAACGGCAGCTCCGGCGGAAGTTCCGGTGGCAGCGACAGTGGCGGCTACGACGAAGGCAGCGACAATGGCGGCTACGACGGGAATTCGGGAAGCGGCAGAGATGACAACGGAACTTCGGACGGCTACGGCAGCGGGCGTGAAGACAGCGGCAGCTCGAATGACAATTCAGGCCAGGACTGGTGGGACTGGCTGTTCGGGGCGTGATGCAGGCTCGACATGGAGAATTGCCCGAACTTGACAAATATAACCGGATGCCTTATCATAAAACAAGAAAGAGGAGCACTGCGACAAGCGGTTGTCCTCATTTCAAGATAACGATTTTTTACTTAACAACCGTCACTTGGCAGAGTGGCGGTTGTTGCTCTTTACACGGACTGTGATAGTAAAACCAAACACATGAAATGTGAGTGTAATAGGCATATAATCACCTCCTTTCGGAGAATGATGGTCAACCGCCTGCCGCTATGCAGTGCTCCTCACCCACTTGATGTGGGTTACATAATGCTAACAAAGTTAACTGTTCTCGTCAAGGTAAACGCTTCTTTTTATAGACCTAAGACAGATATCTGGTATGGGGGTTATCAGAAGCAATCTGTATTCAATTTTACGTAAACTGTGGTATCATAAATACACAATCAGGTACAAATGATGCCACGAGCTTATCGAGCAGAGCTAATCGTAAAGCTATTACTAATAATCAGACAGCAAATCGACAATCGAGGTGTAATTATGCTGGATATTTACGGTACGATCGGACCCGCCTGCCGCGAGACAGCGGTCCTTCAGAAAATGTTTGAAGCCGGGATGACCGGTATTCGTCTCAATCTCTCGCATGTGACGCTGGAGGAGTCAGCGCCGCTCATAGAGAACCTGCATAAAGCTGCCTCGGAGGCCGGGGTGAGCCCCCAGCTTCTTATTGATATGCAGGGACCGGAGCTTCGGGTCGGCAGGATGGAGCCCCTGCCCCTTCATGAGGGGGAGACGGTATTTCTGGGTAATCAGTGCAGCAATGCGGTGCGGGAAAACGAGACGATTGCAGATAGTGATGCGACGCCTGGTGATGACAGCTTACGGTTGCTGCCGAAGGTACCCGTTCCGGAAAGTGTAGTGCCCTTCCTTGCGGAAGGCCAGGAGGTCCTGCTCGATGACGGAAAGATCCTGTTCACGATATCTGCTCAGGCAGAAGGAGGGGCTTTCTGCAAAGTTCTTCGCGGTGGGACTCTGACAGGCAGAAAGAGCGTCGCGCTGCCAGGTGTTTCGATCCGCACGCCGACGATGACGGAGACCGACCTTGCCAACATCCGCGTCGCAAAAAAATACGGTGTCACGGCGGTCATGCAGCCATTTGTGAGAGACAGGCAGGATATTGAGACTGTCAGACAGGCGCTTCTTGAGGCGGGCGCAGGAGATATAAGGATATTTGCCAAAATCGAGAATCTGGACGGAGTAAAGTGTCTCGGGGACCTGCTTCCCGTGTCAGATGAGATCGTCATAGCGAGAGGGGATCTCGGAAACGCGGTCCCGCTGTGGGAGCTTCCGGCGGTGCAGAAAATGATCGCGGAAAAGTGCCGGAATGCCGGCGCTCCGTTCATGGTCGTAACCCAGATGCTGGCGTCGATGGAGAAGAGTGCTGTTCCGACCAGGGCGGAGGTCTCCGACATATTTAACGCGGTCCTCGACGGCGCGGCGTCCGTCATGGTGACGGGCGAGACGGCGGTCGGACAATATCCTGTGGATGTGATCAGCTATCTTGCAAAGACGGCAGCCTGCGCGGAGGAATTCAGAGGCCTCAGTCAAAAGTGATGTATTTCTTGCAGTCGGAGTCTATTTCAAATATAATATGTATATCGTGGGAATTCAGTCCGGAAGTATGTCAGACGACACTGACCGGCTCCCACGCCGGATCTTTAAGAGGGATTCGGGATATGACATGCAGTTATAAATTACCTGAATCATAAAAATCAGTATGGAGGAAGTATTATGATCAATATCCAGGAAGTAACCAAGGACATTTACTGGATCGGCGGCAGCGACAGAAGACTGGCTCTCTTTGAGAATCTGTTCCCGCTCCCGAAGGGCGTTTCCTACAACAGCTATATTGTGCTCGATGAGAAGACAGTTGTTTTCGATACAGCCGATATTTCCATCTCAGACCAATATCTTGAGAATCTTAAAACGGCTCTGAACGGCCGTCCGCTCGATTACCTCGTTGTTCTTCATATGGAGCCGGACCACTGCTCTCAGATCGCGACAGTGGCAGCTATGCACCCGGAACTCACTCTGGTCGGAAATGTCAAGACATTCCAGATGATGAAGAACTACTTCCCGGAGACGGCCGATATGAAGAAGATCGTCGTCAAAGAGGGAGATACATTGGCGACAGGCGCGCATACATTTGCATTCGTCATGGCTCCGATGGTCCACTGGCCGGAAGCTATGTTCGCATATGACACAGCGACAGGCGCACTCTTCTCCGCAGACGCGTTCGGCACATTCGGAGCGCTCGAATCCAGCATCTTCGCTGATGATTACGATTTTGAGAAAGATTATCTCGATGACGCGAGAAGATATTATGCCAATATCGTCGGCAAGTACGGCGCACAGGTACAGGCTGTCCTGAAGAAGGCTGCCAAGATCGACATCAAGTTCATCTGCCCGCTGCACGGACCGGTCTGGAGAGGCGAGCACATCGCATGGTTCATCGACAAATACCAGAAGTGGAGCAAGTATGAGCCGGAAGACGACGGAATCGTCGTTATCTACGGATCTCTGTACGGACATACAGCTTCGGCGGCTGAGGCATTTGCAGCAAAACTCCGCGCAAAGAGCGGCAAGGATGTCAAGGTCTATGATATCTCCAAGACACATTCGTCCAATATCATCGGCGAGATCTGGAGAGTCGGCAAGATCGTCATCTTCTCCCCGACATACAACAACGGCATTTATCTGCCGGTGGCCAATCTCCTTCATGACATGGAGTGCCTGACAGTTCAGAACAAGGTCATCGCCCTCGCTCAGAACGGCACATGGGCACCGGTCTCCGCAAAGCTCATGAACGAGAAATTATCCACACTCAAGAATGTGAAGATTGTGGATAACGTGTTGACAATTAAGAGTGCGCTCCATGCGTCAGACGAGGAAGCCCTCGATGTCTTCGTGGAGGCGGTCACAGAGGCATAATTTATAGAGATTCAGTAAATATGAATTAGCGTAGTGGCGGGCAGTCATCCGGTAACTCGGGTGAACTGTCCGTTTTTATTGTGAAAGGGAGCGGCATTTGTGCCTTGTGTCTGAATATTTCTTTAATTCGGGATGACAAAATGATTCGAAAATCCAATAAGCGCGCTGTGTGAACAGTGTGGGCGGTGGATTTGTGGATAGTGTGGATGATTATGTGGATGAATTTCACTCTGTGTGAAATCACCACTTGTGAATTCATCACGAATAACTGCCGAGCACTATGAGACAGTTCCGACAGGCTGCACGTGAGTTTCAGAATCCGGCGCCAAGCATCATCTTCATCGAAAAACGCAGGTCCTGCCCTGAGAGCTTGCGCAGAGACGGCAATCCGCCTCTGCTCGATCTCTCGGTCGGACCTACAATGTTTTTCTCACGAAGATGGATGCTTTGTTGCCGGAAACGAACCAGAAGAGCAGCCTGTCGGAACTGTTACGGAGACCAAGTTTACTACGGCTGGGTTAGAGTGAACCCCTCCCTAGGTCAAGGACACGGAGAAAAAACGACCGCTGATTGTTGAATTGACTTCGGCAGTAGTGAACCCAGAAATGGTCACTTCTACTGCCGTTTTTCAGTGACTGATTTGGAAGTGACAGTAGAGAGACAGAGAATGATGGTTTTTACTGCCGTTTTAGAGTCCTTGCCAACCTAAATTGCAGTCGCCTGAGCTGGTTTTGCCGGATACGACTGTCATCAAGCTATGAAAAATGGGTCAAAGTTGCAGTGTTCTCGAAAGCTTTTTGCTTTCTCTACTGTCATTTCAGAAAAATCAACTTTTATAATGGCAGTTTGAAAAGCAAGTTTTGGGTTATGTACTGTCATTATATGTTGCCGTGGCAGTAGTATTCCCAAAAAGCAAGATATGAACTGTCGCCCGGGATTACGGCCAACAGTAGAGAAGAGAAAAATCTTGCTCACGACTGTCGACCCGACAGTAGTAGTCTCAAAAAGCAAGATATGAACTGTCGCCCGGGATCACGGTCAACAGTAGAGAAGAGGGCACTCTGCAGCAGAGATTAAAAATATTTGCGAAAAATAAAAAAGTTTTTGCTTGTTATATGGACCGATTTATTGCAAAATAGGAAAGATAAAATGGACAGGAAAGCTTGCGCCCCGCATAAATCGGCGAAAGCGCACATTTTAGAGGAGGATTTATATGCCACAGAGAACTGATATACATAAAGTACTGATAATAGGATCCGGCCCGATCGTCATCGGTCAGGCTTGCGAGTTCGACTATTCCGGTACTCAGGCCTGCAAGGCTCTTCGAAGCCTTGGCTATGAAATCGTGCTCGTTAACTCCAACCCGGCAACGATCATGACTGACCCCGAGATGGCTGATGTCACTTACATCGAGCCGCTCAACGTAGCCCGCCTCGAGCAGATCATCGCGAAGGAGCGCCCCGACGCGCTGCTCCCGAACCTCGGCGGACAGTCAGGCCTCAACCTTGCGTCAGAGCTCTACAAGGAAGGTGTTCTCGATAAATATAATGTAAAGGTCATCGGCGTTCAGGTCGACGCGATCGAGCGCGGTGAGGACCGTATCGAATTCAAAAAGACCATGGACATGCTCGGAATCGAGATGGCGAGAAGCCAGGTCGCTTACAGCGTGGAAGAAGGTCTTGAGATTGCCGACAGACTCGGCTACCCGGTCGTTCTTCGTCCGGCCTACACAATGGGCGGTGCCGGCGGCGGTCTCGTCTACAACAAGGAAGAGCTGAAGGTGGTCATGGCCCGCGGTCTTCAGGCATCCCTGGTACATCAGGTCCTCGTTGAGGAGTCCATCCTCGGCTGGGAAGAGCTCGAGCTCGAAGTCGTCCGCGACAAGGACAACAACATGATCACGGTCTGCTTCATTGAAAATGTAGATCCGATGGGCGTCCACACCGGCGACTCATTCTGCACGGCTCCGATGCTGACCATCTCACAGGAAGTCATGGACCGTCTGCAGGAGCAGGCTTACAAGATTGTTGAGCATATCGGTGTCATCGGTGGCACGAACGTACAGTTCGCCCATGATCCGGTATCCGACAGAATTATCGTCATCGAGATCAACCCGCGTACATCAAGATCGTCCGCGCTTGCATCCAAGGCGACAGGCTTCCCGATCGCGCTTGTCTCCGCGAAACTTGCGACCGGTCTTACTCTAGCCGAGCTTCCGTGCGGGAAGTACGGCACGCTCGACAAATATGTGCCGGACGGGGACT
>CAMYVI010000180.1 GCA_947302185.1 uncultured Lachnospiraceae bacterium | reverse complement strand
AGGAGCAGATGCTGATACTTGTGACCGGCGGTTCCGCCAGCGGAAAAAGTGAATATGCAGAGAATCTTGTACCCGGGAACGGAGAACGCGCTTATCTCGCAACGATGGAACCCTTCGGGAGAGAAGCCGGTCTGAGGATCGCAAGGCACAGGAAACTTCGTGAGGGAAAGGGTTTTCAGACGATCGAATGTCCTGTTAACATCCGGAAATGTATGGATTCATGTCGGGGCAGACATGTGCTTCTGGAAGATCTTCCGAATCTTGTGGCAAATGAGATATTCAGCCCGCACGGAGCCGGACCTTCTGAGATAGCGGATGCGATATTGGATCTGGCTGAGATTTCCGAGAGTTTGATCTGTGTGACAGGGATTCTGACTGCTGACGGCAGGAACTATGACGAGAGCACAATGAAATATCTTGAGGAGCTTGCAGGAATCGAAAGGATTTTGGCAGAGCATGCCGGCAGGGTGATCGAAGTTGCGGACGGTTTGGAAAATGAACTGAAGTCAGATTCTGTGGCTGAAACAGTTGCCGGCAAAGATTTTGCCGGGATAAAGGAAGATTTTAAATCCGAAAGAGATGCCGGCAGAAATCCAGAAGTGATAAAGGAAGAACAGAGAGAGCATACGATGATTTTTATTACAGGTCCGATGTTTTCGGGAAAGAGAAGTTTCATCAGGAAGGTATTGAACATCAGTGAAGCGGAGTTTGAAGAACGTGCGGTATGCAGCGTACAGGATCTGGTCTGCGATCCTGAGATTTCACTTGAAGCCCTCACAGAGGAACTTGCCCTGAAAGATATCGTTATTGCAGACGAGATCGGCTGCGGTGTAGTTCCGCTTGATAAATCAGAGAGAGTATGGAGGGAACGCGCAGGCAGACTCGCCTGTATGCTGGCGGACCGCGCGGACACTGTGATGCGTGTGGTATGCGGTTGTCCTCAGATTTTAAAGGGGAGTAACAGATGCAGCTGATTGAGAGTGTATGTCTTGCGTTTGTCCTTGATCTTCTTATCGGCGATCCGGCGTGGATTCCGCATCCTGTCGTCCTGATGGGCAAATGCATCACCGGACTCGAAGCTTTTCTTCGTGCAGGGTTCCCGGATAGTCCGGAAGGAGAGCGTGCGGCCGGGAGGATTCTGGCTGTGATCCTGCCGGCGGGAACATTTGCCGTGACGTCGGCTGTTTTATGGTTATGCCTGAGAATACATCCCGCAGCGGCATTTGTTTTGAATACTTTCTGGTGTGCACAGGCGCTCGCGGTGAGAGATATGCTGAAAGAGAGCCGGAACACGGCGCGCGAGGTTTCGATAGCCGATACAATGGAAAGCGCAGCCGTTATGAGGGAAGATGGCACCGGGGACAGTGTCACAGTGTCCGCTGCAGTGCATGAAAACAGCGGAAATTCTGCAGATGACAGAGGCGACTGCGGAGGCGGCTTTGAATCTTCAGATATTTGGGACGGCGCCCGCAAAGCGGTCGGTCGCATCGTCGGCAGGGACACGGCAAAGCTTGATAAAGCCGGTATCGTTCGCGCAACGGTGGAGACGGTGGCTGAGAATTTCTCGGACGGGGTATTTGCACCGCTGATGTACATGATGATCGGCGGAGCACCGTTGGCTCTTACCTACAAAGCCGTCAATACGATGGACAGCATGATCGGATACAAAAACAGCAGGTACCTGTATTTCGGCAGAGCTGCAGCGAAGCTGGACGATGCGGCTAACTTCATTCCGGCAAGGCTTGCTGCAATGATCCTGATACTGTCTGTACGCTTTTGCGAGGGTCCTGAAGCGGCTGCAAGCGCATTTAGAATATGGCGTCGGGACCGACTGAAGCATCCGAGTCCGAACTCCGCACAGACTGAGTCTGTCATGGCCGGTGCTCTGGGGGTGAGGCTGCTCGGTCCGACATGGTACTTCGGGAAGCTTTATGAAAAATCCTGGATCGGAGACGATACGCGGGAAATAGAGACGAAAGACATAGCAAGAGCCGGCCGGATTTTTCTGCTGGGGAGTGTGCTTTCGCTGATAGTGCTGATCGGAATCAGGCTGTTTTTTACTATTTGTATACAGAGGAGGTAAACAGAAAATTTGAAGTATTCATTTTTATTCAGCAAGCTAATCGGACACCTTAACAGGCTGAATGCTTTTCTCGCAATATGTGTGATTATTACACTGACTGCCGGCTGCGGAACAGGGAGTGACGCGTCCGGCGGCGGTAATTCGTCTCAGAGCGGAGATATATCATCAGATGCGTCACGGGAGAAAGACGCCGGGGATATTTCCGATTCAGGCAGCGGTAAACGGAACGATACGGAATCAGATGCAAGTGAAGGCAGAGGACGGGACAACGAAGACGATTCGAACGGTGACGGAGGAGCGGAAAGTGATGGAAATGCTTTACAAGTCCGAATTCTCAAAGTAGGGAAAGCCGATGCCATTATTCTTCAGTGTGCAGACAGAACTATGGTCATCGACTGCGGTGAGGACGAAGACGGAGAAGAAGTTCTGAGCTTTCTGAAAGAGCACGGGGTAAGTCTAATAGATATCCTTTTGATCACCCACTATGACAAGGATCATGTGGGCGGCGCCGACACTGTGGCAGGAGGAATGCCGATTGCGAGAGTGTTAGTCCCCGCTTATGCCGGCAGCAGCTCAGAGTACGAAGATTTTATGTCTGCACTCAAAAACGCAGGTGTTACGCCGGAAGAAGTCACGAAAACTCAGAAGTTTGAACTTGGTGCTTCTGCAGTTACAGTCGAACCGCCTTCCTCATATGAAATTCCGAATAACGGTAAAGAGTATGACAATGATCTCTCTTTGATTACTACAGTGGAATTTTCAGGTAAGAGGTTCGTTTTTACCGGAGATATTGAAAAGAACCGCATCCGTGAGTGGCTTGCCGGAGGGACAGCACAGAAATGCGATGTACTCAAGGTCCCGCACCACGGTGACTACAACAAAGCTCTGGAAGATCTGTTCGATACGCTACAGCCTTCCTATGCCGTGATATGTGATTCGGATAAAAATCCGGCGGAAGAAAAAACTCTCGACCTGATCGGAAAGTCGGGGGCGGAGTGTTTTGAGACAAGAAACGGAGATATCAGCATAACATGTACTGCATCCGGAATTGAAGTGTATCAGGGGTGATGGTCGTGGGTGTGGAAGTATATCAGGGGTGATGGTCATGGGTGCGGAAGTATACCGGGGGTGATGGTCATGGGTGCGGAAGTATAATAGGGGTGTGAGACATGGATGTAATAGAAGCCATAAAAGCAAGACACAGTTACCGGGGCGAGTACAGTGCGGTCCCGGTGCCGAGGGAGGATCTGGTCACGATTATGGAGGCCGGTCTGGCCGCACCATCGGGGTGCAATATGCAGACAACGAGCGTAGTGGCGGTCGATGATTCAGAGACACTCTTAAAGATAAATGATATAATAGGTAAGAAAGTAGGCGCTACCGCTCCCGCGATGATATGTGTTCTGACTCAATACCTTTCGTCATATCACGGAAGATGTTTTGCCGTTCAGGACTACTCGGCAGCGATTGAGAATATGCTGCTGGCTATTGTCGCGCTGGGATACCAGAGCTGCTGGATAGAAGGATATGTAACGAATCCGGATGGGAAAGGACGTCAGATCACGCGTCTGCTCGGAATTCCCGATAAGTATGAGCTGGTGTGTTGTCTGCCGGTCGGCGCAGCGGCGTCTTGTGCGTCACCGCCGGAGAAAAAGGCGTTTCATGAACGTGCGTGGTTCTTTGAGAAAACGCCTGATAAAGACGAGACGGATGGTCAGGAGTAAAGTTTCGGTACTTGTTGATACTATAGTTGGCTGCCGGACGGGGAATCGGGAACGATATCATATGCCGGCGTGAGGTGAAAGTATGAGAAAAATCCTTGTTGTCATTGACATGCAAAATGATTTTATCGATGCAGCACTCGGAACAAAGGAAGCAGTTGCCATTGTAGACGCAGTGAAAGAGAAGATCATGTCCTACCCGGCATCCGATGTTATCGCTACCATGGATACTCACGGCGAGAATTATATGGAAACACAGGAAGGACAGAATCTGCCTGTCATGCACTGTATCAGAGGAACGGACGGGTGGCAGATACGGTCGGACATCGCTGAAATGCTCAGGGAGGCGGCAATATATGAGAAGCCGACTTTCGGAAGTGTAAAACTGGCGGAAGACTTGAAGAATCTGGCAGAAAAAGAGGAAATCGAATTGGAGCTCATAGGGCTCTGCACAGATATCTGTGTTGTGTCGAATGCTCTGCTCCTTAAAGCGGTTATGCCGGAGGTGAAAATTTCTGTTGATTCTTCCTGCTGTGCCGGCGTGACTCCGGAAAAACATCTGGCTGCGCTGGAGACTATGCGGTCGTGCCAGATTCACGTGATTTAAGGAACGCCGAGGCGTTCTTGATAATTAGGAGGGCTTTATATGAAGATAATATATCTTGCACATTCATGTTTTATTGTGGAGGAGAAGGGCTACCGGGTCGTTTTTGACCCTTATGAGCCGGGATCGGTACCGGGGTGCAAAGATATCAATTTGACAGCCGATCTTGTGATTGCGAGCCATGGTCACAGCGAACATAATGCTGTTGACCGGGTGAAGGTAGTCGAAGGAGGGGAGTGCCCATTTGCCATCTCTACCATTGAAAGCTATCACGATGAGAGTAAAGGATCTAAGCGCGGACGCAATAACATTACGATCCTGCGCGGAGAGGTGTCACTGGCTCATATGGGTGACATCGGCTGTGACCTGACGGATGAACAGTACAGAGAGCTCTCGGGCGTCGATGTACTCCTGATTCCGGTAGGAGGATTTTTCACAATCGATGCGAAGACGGCCAAAGCAATGGCGGACAGGATAGGGGCTCGCGTGGTGATACCGATGCACTATCGCGGAAAAGGTTTCGGCTATCCCGTGATCGGACCTGTCACGAAGTTCACAAAGCTGTGTGACGATGTGAAGTATTACGGGGATGAGATCGAGGTAACGCCGGAGACTGAGAAGCAGACGGCTGTCCTGAAGTGCAGGATGCACAGGTAAAGGAATGGGAAGCATACAGGAGGTCGCAAAATGAAATTATTCGAAGCAGCAAACCGGTATATCGAGACCAGTGACTGGAAAATCATAGCCGTGCTCAAATTTTGTCTGATTTCACTCGGGATGATGATCGGAATGTGCATTGGCGGGAAAAACAAAAAGAAGATTTTTGCTGTGGCGGGGCTGGTATTCATCGTGACTTATATACCGCTTATGATGAAGTTTTACAGAGTATACAAGGAGTCTTGATTTCGGGAGTGGATATGAATTTCGAGCATGGTGGAAACTGGGCAGCCTATGAGGAGATCTGCGGCGGAGAGGTTCTTGACTTTTCCGCTAATGTCTCACCTTTCGGACTGCAGGAAAATGTGAGGGAGGCGGTAATTGCCTCCCTTAAAAATGCACATAGATATCCCGATCCCGAAAGCAGGGAGCTCCGAAAGGCGATCGCTCAAAAGTATGAATTGTGCAGCGGGCAGATACTGTGC
>CAMYVI010000179.1 GCA_947302185.1 uncultured Lachnospiraceae bacterium | reverse complement strand
AAGTACGGATGCGATTATCGCCGAGAATCCGGATCTGCCGGCATTTGAGGAGTTTGATGAGTTCCTTGCCGCTATCAAGTCTGTACTGTGATATTTACAGATAAGAAACAATCGGCAATCGACTTTTGGTAACTTGATCATATGAATAATCCAAACAGAATTATACTGGCTTCCGCTTCTCCCAGAAGGCGGGAGCTTCTTACTCAGATAGGCGTAGAATTTGAAATAATGATCTCCGATAAAGAGGAGCGCATCACGGCGGAGGACCCGGCCGATATCTGTATGCACCTCGCTATGCAGAAAGCACTTGACGTAAGGGCAAAGCTGCCGGAGGCGAACGGCTGTACAATTATCGGTGCCGATACGATCGTTGTTCTCGAAAATAATATTTTGGGAAAGCCCCGTGATGAAGAGCACGCCGCAGGGATTCTGCGCGCGCTCTCGGGAAGAGAGCACCAGGTATATACCGGAGTGTGTGTGGTAAAAGGAGAGACAACAGCGGCATTTGCAGAAAAGACAGATGTCTATGTCGCTCCACTCTCCGAGGAAGATATCCGCGCATACATCGCGACGGGAGATCCCATGGATAAGGCGGGAGCTTACGGGATTCAGGGAATATTTGCTAAACATATCGAGAAGATAGACGGAGACTACTTTAATGTGGTCGGGCTTCCGATCGGGAGACTGTGGAGGGAATATCTGCAGGAGCCCTGAAATGAATCAAAATTGTTTGCTATAGTGTGATTACAGGATTGTGGGAATGTGTAAGCACGCAACAGTCCGTAATCTGCTTTTGGCGTCCTAACCATATTATTTGACAATAAAGAGGTGACAGAAGAATGAACAAGAAAAATGCATGGGCTTCCTACACAAGGGAGCAGACCAAAGCAGCATACGATTTTTGCGAGGACTACAAGAAGTTCCTTGACAACTCCAAAACCGAGCGTGAAGCCGTGGACACTCTGGTCAATATGGCAGAGGCCGAGGGCTTTCGTGAGCTCAGCCGGCTCATCGAAAGCGGTGAGAAGCTGAAGGCCGGAGATAAGGTTTATACCGTATGGATGAATAAATCGATCGTTCTCTTCAAAATCGGCAGGGAGCCGATGGAGAACGGTATGAATATTCTCGGCGCTCACATCGATTCCCCGCGTCTCGACGTGAAGCAGAATCCGCTCTATGAGGACAGCGGGCTGGCCTATCTCGATACACATTATTACGGTGGAATCAAGAAATATCTGTATGTTGCTCTGCCCCTTGCCATCCACGGCGTGATCGTGAGAAAAGACGGAACAACCACGATCCTAAATGTCGGAGAGGATGAAGACGACCCTGTATTCTTCATATCGGATCTTCTGATTCATCTGTCTCAGGAGCTGATGACAAAGAAGGCAAGTGAGGTTGTCGCAGGAGAAGCGCTGGATCTCGTAGTAGGGCATAAGCCGTTTATTCTCGAAAGCGGAAAAGACGATTCAAAGGAAGACGAACAGGAAGATTATGATACTCTCACGCGCGGTCAGCAGTATGCAGTCCGTGCCGAGAAGGAGGAGGGCGCCGCAGCAAAGAAGGTCAAGGGAGCTGTCCGCAGAGGCATCCTTGCAATTTTGAAAGATGAATATGAGGTCGAGGAAGATGATTTCATCTCCGCGGAGCTTGAGATCGTACCTGCCGGCAAGACACGCGACGCGGGATTTGATCGCTCGATGATTCTCGGTTACGGACAGGATGACCGTGTCTGTGCATTCCCGTCCATGCGCGCGATCTGCGAGGTCGGAGATGTCGAACGCACATCCTGCTGTATTCTTGTTGATAAGGAAGAAATCGGTTCTGTCGGTGCGACGGGCATGAAATCGCATTTCTTTGAAAATGCGGTTGCTGAAGTCATGAATCTGACCGGTGATTACAGTGAACTCAAAGTGAGAAGATGTCTGGCCAATTCCTGCATGCTCTCATCTGATGTGTCTGCGGGATACGATCCGAACTATGCGTCGGCATTTGAGAAGAAAAATGCGGCTTACCTTGGCTGCGGGCTTGTTTTCAACAAATTCACGGGTGCAAGAGGAAAGTCGGGTTCCAATGACGCAAATGCCGAGTATATTGCGGAGATTCGGAGAGCGCTTGACGCGGAGGACGTCGTATATCAGACGGCTGAGATCGGCCGGGTCGACCTGGGTGGCGGCGGGACGATCGCCTACATCCTTGCCCTGTACGGTATGAACGTGATCGACAGCGGCGTGGCGGTCCTCAACATGCATGCACCGTGGGAGGCCACTTCCAAAGCGGATATATACGAAGCTCTGAAGGGATACATCGCCTTTCTTGAGAAAGTAAGGGCAGTATAAGTATTATAACGATAACGGATGATGTGTCGGATATGTGATACAATGCTTTTTCTTTAAGCATCTGATATGAGTATCTGATAATTGTAAGGAGCTGTTAAATGAAAACAGGAATTGTAATGGAAGGCGGAGCCATGCGGGGTGTTTTTACCGCCGGGGTCATCGATGTCTTACTTGAGAAAGGACTTGCGAAGTTCGACGGGGCAATAGGTGTTTCGGCCGGTGCGTGCTTCGGGTGCAATATCAAGTCCGGGCAGCACGGACGTACCGTTCGATATAATCTGAGATTCTGTCAGGACTGGAGATATGCATCCGTGCGGTCTCTGAGAGAGACCGGTGACCTTTTCGGATCCGACTTCTGTTACAGACAGATCCCTAAGATACTGGATCCTTTTGATACGGAAGCATTTGTAAAGAATCCGATGGAATTTTACGTTGTAGCCACGGATCTCGATACGGGAAAACCGGTATACCACAAGCTTTATGACGGTTTGAACAGCGATCTCAAGTGGATTCAGGCATCAGCGTCCATGCCGCTCGCCGCAAGGACGATAGAGATCGGACATTGGAAGCTGGTCGACGGAGGAGTGGGAGATTCCATACCTCTGAAGTATATGGAAAAGAAAGGCTTCGACAGGAATGTCGTCGTTCTGACACAGCCGCGAAATTTCGTAAAGAAGCCCAACAGGGCTCTGCCGGCTATCCGCCTTGCCTACAGAGATTATCCGGAGTTTATCCGCAGGATAGAGAACCGGCATAATCACTACAACGAGGAGACGGAGTATGTCAGGGAACGTGAAGCAGCAGGAGCGTGCTTTGTGATCTGTCCGCCGGAGCCGCTCGGGATCAAGCAGGTGTGCCACGATCCGATGGAGATTGTGCGCGTTTATGAGATAGGCCGCGCGGTTATGTTCGAGCGTCTTGATGAGATGAGAGACTTCTTAAAGATGCGATCTCCCGGGGAGTAAGCTTTCTCCATTCGCCCGGTGCGAGTGCCGGGTCGAGCACAAGCGGTCCCATAGACAGTCTCTTGAGGTATATGACCTGCTTGCCTGTAGATTCGAACATGCGCTTTATCTGGTGGAACTTGCCTTCCTGAATGACGACTTCGATTTCGGATATATCACCGCACTTTTTGATATCAAGACGGGCCGGCAGACACAGCATGCCGTCGTCAAGCCGTACTCCATCGGCAAATGCCCGAACATCGCCCTCATTCACAGCTCCTTTTATTCTGGCAAAATAGCGCTTGTCAACGTGGTGCCTGGGCGTAAGGAGTCTGTGATTCATATTCCCGTCATTTGTGATAAGCAGAAGACCTTCGGTGTCCTTGTCGAGTCTTCCGACGGGTGAGAGATCTTTTCTGCGGTCTTCGGGCAGAAGATCCAGTACGGTTTTCTGATACCGGTCTTCGGTAGCGGTGATCACGCCCGCCGGTTTATTGAGCATATAGTAAGAAAAGATCTCGTAAACGATTTCCTTTCCCCGATAACAGACCGAGCTTGTCTCGTTCACAGACAAGCCCGGATTTTTGACGGTCACGCCATCGACAGATACCTGTCCCTGACGGACCGCTTTTTTTATTTCTGTTCTTGTTCCGACGTTCATGTCGGAGAGGTATTTATCAAGCCGCATAAATGTTACCTGTATTCTGACTCTTTAAGGAGCATATTCGAGTATGTACTTTCGGTTGCCATGGCACCGATTAACTGAGTCCCAGACATAATACTGCGCTTCATGGAACATATCCGAATATGCACGGTAAGCGTCTTCGGATTCAAAAATTAATAGGGAGATCCCAGCACGTGCTCCAGGAAATAGGGAAGCTGCTTTCTCCACCACGGCCAGTCGTGGTCACAGTCAAATCCCCAGTAATCTACCCATGCGGGAATGCCTTTTTCACGCATAACGGCATCAAGCTCTCTTGTGCTCTCCCGGAGCTCGTCTTCCCAGCGTCCCTGACCGATACAGATGATAATTCTTGAGTTCCTGTAAAGCTCCATGTACGGATGATCAAGCGGCATATTGCGAAGGAAAATTGCCGGTGAATTATCATAAGCGAGCGGATCATTGCAACCCGGGAAGAACATCTGGGCGTTGTAGCAGCCGCTCAGCGCGATAACTGTATCATAGAGGTCAGGTCTCCTGAAGAAGAAGTTTGCAGCGTGGACCGCACCCATGCTGCAACCGGTCGTCATTGCTCTTTCATATGCTTCCGGGCTACCGTTCTTGGCACGAACGGAGGGAAGGAACTCTTCGTTAATGTATGCGAACCAGCGTTCCTGCTGCTCGAGACGATAGTGTTCGTCACCGTTCTTATCGGACCAGCTCTCCTCGTCGATAGCATCGGGGCAGACGAGCATGATTTTGCCCGCATCCACCCACGGAGCGCAAAGGTCAGTCATCCGGAAATTTTCGAAATCATAGAAGTGGCCGTCCTGCGGCGGAAAGGCAATAAGGATCTTTCCGGTCGTTCCGTATGTTTTGAACTCCATATCACGGCCGAGTTTATAGCTGTATTCTTTATAGTATTCTACATGCATCTGCTTGTTTCCTTTCAGATTGTTGTTCGTACGTTATTTACTATGTGTCTGATGATTGATTCGCCAAAAGCCGAATGAGGATTGTTTTGTGTTTACGCACTTCCGCAATCCTTAATAACCGGATTACTTCTCGAGAACAAACGCGATAAACTCTTTCGCGGCATTTTCATCGTCCATCTTAGCGGTATACATCTGATTTCCCATCGCTCCGGACAGAATCTCCGGGATTCTCTCGCACATTACCATACGGCTTCCGTAGAGTTCCATAATCTCCTCATGCGTGTGGGCGTAACTGTTCTTATCGCGTCTGCTGACATAGACACAGTAGTATTCCTTTTCTGACCTGGGGAAGATGCGGCTGTCTGTGGTGACCATGTCTGCCCAAATCTGATATACATCGAGACTGTGGGCAAAGTTCATCATATCGGGTGTGTATCCGCCGGCAGGCCTCATATTTACTTCGAGGCCTACGAAGTCTCCTTTCCTGCCGATTCCCTTTTTGTCCTCTTTGAGGCGGAAGAATTCCAGATGGACAAATCTTCTGTCAGCATGGAACGCCCGCACTGTGGCGCGGCCGGCCTTTTTCAGACCTTCATAAACGTCGCCGGCTACATAATAGACCAGTTCGAGTTCGTCATTCACAATATCGGCGATTGACGGCGGCCAGCTTGTCATGGATTCGAAGAGCGGTTCAAATG
>CAMYVI010000178.1 GCA_947302185.1 uncultured Lachnospiraceae bacterium | reverse complement strand
ATCATGCTCGAAATGGGTGATGTATATATCGCTTTCCCGGGCGGTACGGGAACACTGGAGGAGATTACGGAGGCCATTTCTCAGACAAAACTCGGGCTTTCCGATAAGAAGAGCATCCTGTTCAATCTGGACGGATACTATGATCATCTTATTGCGATGATTGAAAGGATGGCTGATGAGGAATTTCTGTTCCGGGAAGAGATGAGCGGCCTGTATTTTGCGCGCAGTGTGGAGGAGATCGCTGCGATAATCGGGACGCAGGACCATCAATGAATGTGAAGACAGATACCGCTTTGTACAGGCGTAAAAAGTTGAAATTGCATAGTTTATGGTTGTATTTGAGTGCACAGGGCGATTTGCCGGTCTTATAATCACACATAAAGAAAGCGCTTACAAAAATGCCTTCTTAAATATTAGCACCGGGTGATTGCGGAACGCTGTGCCAATGCGGAATTGCGGAAACAATTGCCTGACGTAAAGAAGTAAATGATACCGGGCCTGAGCTTCGGGAAGGCCCGTACGGAGGAAAAGGTCATGAGTGAATTCATTATCAACATCGTTCATCGTCCCGAAATGGTACCGGAGTATTCCGCGACCGTTACGGGGCATGGAAAAGAAGGTGATCTCGGTGATGCGAGTCTCCTTGTCGAATCGCTGGACATTTTCAGGACACAGCAAAGGCTTGCCCATGAGAACGGACTCAAAGTAACAATTCAGATGACTTATGCTTCTCTCTTCAATGAGGAAGCAGTTCAGATCGCAAAGGAAGATCATGAGAAATACGGCGACGAAATAGCTCTCTCACTGCTCGGACTTCCCTGCGAAGAATTCCGTGAAAAATATAAGACCAAGGACTTCTGTATCTGGATGTTCTCAATGGAAGACAAGAAGGCTATTGTGAACGATGTCTTCGGCAAGTTCTACGATGCATTCGGCTTCTATCCGGAATCTACGGGTTCATATTATATGGACGCGGATCTCATAAATTATATCAAGGAGCAGTATCCGTCTGTCAAATGTGCGGTTGCCACCTGCTGGGAAGAAGGTCCGAAGGCATATCACACATGCAACAACAGCTGGTATACATTCCTGGATGGCGGCCCGTGGGCGCCCTGGATTCCTTCCAAAGTCAATACACACGCCCCGGCTGCGAATGAAGCTGAGGACAGCGGCATCGTTGCCATCCCGCATCTATCCCGCGATTTGATCGCATGTTATGACGGGAACGGATCCAATTTCGGAACACATCCGCAGAATGTGCTTCGCGGCATGATTTATGATTCGGAGACCTGGGAATATCCGTATCTTTACAATCTGATCGATCAGTACAGGAGTCTTGAGCAGTACAATAACGGATACGCCTACAACATGATGTTCGTCGGTCCCGGCTGGATGAACAAGATGGGACGATGGGAGGCTCCCTATGAGCTCCTTTACAAATCCTATTCAGACGGCTGCAGGTATTACGGCGATCTCAAAAAGAAGGGTCAGCTTATCGACATGACGATGTCCGAGTTCGCGGATTATTACAGAAAGAAGAAGCACTATACGGAGCCTGAATGTGCGCTCTGGAGAGATATTCTCTACGGAAGCGATAAGCAGCTTTTCTGGTACTGCGATCCTTTCATGCGTGCCTGCGTGAACATGGACCAGGGCGGAGCAATCGTCGATCTTCGTCCGTACGCTGCAAAGCTTGAGTGGCCGATAGGCATAGGCACTCCGCATATTCAGGATGCAAGTTATCCGTTCCTGATCCAGGAGAAATACAGAGCCGGTTATTTTACACATTATGCGGGCGAGGGAACAATCCGTTCGGCAAAGATCTGTCACAACGGCGAGGAAGTAGATCTCTGCCTCTGCAGAACGAAAGCCCGCTTCTCCGAGGAGAGGACGGAAGAGGGAATCGGAACGAAGAGAGTGCTGACTCTCGATCCGGTGGATATCGAGTTTTCAGATCTGACAGTAAAACTTCAGACTGTCATTACATTTGAGGAAGGATCTTCGGAAATCAAAATCGCTCGAAAAATTCTGGAAATGAGCAATCCCGAAGCCGATGTGACGATCAATGAGTATATGGTAGCCTGCTACGGAACGACGGAGTATACGGAAGATATGAGCGGCATCACGCTGAAAGTCAGCGGCGATGAGATCAGGACGATCAATTATGAGTACAGATGCCGGGAGGAATCTCTTGCAGGGGCAAATGAAGTCTCGGCTCTCGTTCCCGCCATCAAGACACGCGCGGCACTCCGCGCAGAGGACGGCGATGCAGTGGGATATGTCCGCGAGGGATATGCGTTTTCACCGATGTTCACACTCGGATATACGATCCGGATTACCGGAAAGGAGGAATTTGCAACATGGCTCAGTCTGGCAAGGGAAAACTGAATTACAGATGCCCGTCCTGTTTTCAGAGGGATCTCGACATAGATATGTTTTTTGATGAGGATAAGAAAGAGTATTACTGCATACGATGCCAGTTCCACGGAACCGAGAAGGAGGTCCTCGCCGGGAACGAGCTGATCCGCTGGAGATATAAGGATATGCATAAACGGTATAAAGTTGAAGACTTTTATACACTTTGACCCCGGGCTTTGCTATCTGTTCAGGCAGGTAATTGCGTAGCTTTGTTCCGCGCGGAATTTATTCTTCTTATTTAGATGGCTTGCGCGCCCGATACTTCTTTTAGCGTCAGAGCTTCACAGCTGACCGATCCGTTCAAAATAAGAAGGAGCTGTCACATTAGGAAGCGGTGATGCAATATACAGCTTATATGTGCAAATAGCATCTGCTGTATACTGCTGTTCCGCGCCTTAATGCGGCAGCTCCTTTAATGAACTTAAATGTCCTCCCGGATTAATTATCCAAAGCTTTGGGCTTCTGTAATCGAACCGGCATCAATATGTCAGTCATTTACTCCGTCGATGTAGACCCTGTTGCCGTCTTCATCATAGATTTCATAGGACCCGTCATAGTATCTGAGATCGACCGGGTCTCCGTCTCCGTCGACCAGCCTGCCGTACTCGGAATTTCCGGAATCGGATTTTTCACTGTCGCTGCTCTCGGCAGAACTGCCGGAAGCGTCTTTTGCCTTGAGATACTTGGAGTAGACATAGCCCGTCTCTCCGTTATACTCTACGATATACCATTCACCCTCGGCTCCGATTACGGTAATCTCATCACCCTCATCATATCCGCCGAGAATATCTCCTTCGAAATCAGCCTCCTCACGGACATTGATATCGGCTGTCGTGATCATAGTCTGTGACGTTGGGGCATTCTGAGTGCCGTCAGCGGGAGTTTCGGCAACAGTCGTTCCTTGTGCAGCCGTACCTTCGCCTGTTGTTCCGCCGGCAGTTGTGCCGTCTGTGACTTCCTGAGCCGGTATCGGTGTGATAACGTCGGTCTGTCCACTCTGAGCTGCGGTAGAAGTATCTGCTGCTGCAGGCGTGGTCGCCTGTGATGAGGTCGCTGAGTCACCGGCAGTTGTCTTGCTGTCTGTTGCAGCCGCTGCAACGGTGGGTGACATGCTGATATCTGAGATGCTCTCATCCGCTGCGACTGCCGTTTCGGCACCTTCTTTAGAACCGCCGCAGGCCATAAATGTCGCTGCCAGGGTGAGGGACAGAAGAATTGCAAGAATTTGTCTTTTCATGATCGATCCTCCTTAATAATAGATTTATCGCAATACAAGTTAAATGACAGATGCGATGTATACTCACAGATTGAAGAGTCGTATATGTCTCAAACAATAGACAGGTCTTATTTTACTATAGATTTTTGAATCCTGCGAGTATGAGTTTCGGGAATTCAGTGAAAGTTCATGATTTTTTTGCATTTTCAGCGGTCAAACCTCTTCATTCTGATCCGGAAACTGCTGTGATCGGTTCCTCCGTCAAAAAGGAGAGAATCATGTGTTCGGTAGGCTTTGATTACGATTGAATCACCGGGACGCATCTCCGAGAGATACTCGGCCTCGATCAGTGTATTGTCATATCCCATGCTTTCTTCCGGCGGGAGCATGTCCTCGACCACATCGAAATATCTGCAGTTGTTGACATGACCGTTGATATCAATATGGCTGAAGCGGGCAGAATAAGGCTGCTCATCTACAAGCTTCAGTTCATCACTCTGCTTGAAATGAATCGCAAGAGAGCGCGGCTCCGGGATTTCGGTTCCGGTGGTGAAGCCGTTTATCGTTATACCGTATTCCTCAGGAAAAATAAAACTCCTGGTCTTTTCGTCAATAAGCATCCATATGGCACAGCCTTTCACGATTACATCACTACCCGAAAGGACTTCGTAGTACCTCGGAAAGAACACCCGCATGGTCGGCCCCGGCCAGGAACGGAAAGTCACCGTCTCATCATAGCGCGGCATTCTGATGATTTCTGCAGACTGCCTGGCGATGATCCAGAGAAGACCTTTGTCCAACGTCTTGTCACGGCCCATTCCCAGGGCTTCCGTGTGGGAGATGGAGGTCTCCTGAAAGAAACCCAGCAGATTGGAGAGCCGGAGCTGACGGTACTGCGTTACATCGCGGCTGTGTATTTTCAATATTTTCTCATAAAACTCCATGTTAACTTTCCTGCCTTTTGTCTCTGACGCGGAGATTCCGCATCGTTCCCGATGGCACGGCTGTCAAATTCATTAACTATTTCGAGTATTTTTCAATTGCATCAATGAGCTGACCGAGTGTTTTCAGCCGGTTCCACTGGCGGTTCGGAATCTTCACATCGAACTCAGCCTCGATCTTGCAGATAACGAGAATGAAGTTCATTGAATCCATAGCCATATCGGTGTTCACGACGGAACTCTCATCGAGCTCCACGCCGTCAAGCTCGGGAACGCAATTGTGAATGATTTTCAGTGTTCTCTCTTTTATTTCTTCTCTTGATAATTTTGCCATTTTCTATGTCCTTTCGGTTAAACACTTTTCTCAATTTCCCAGCGTCTTAACTTTCCCGTGGAGGTTCTGGGAAGCCGGTGTCCGTAATATATTATATCGCAGATCTGGAGCCCTCTCGCTCTTTTTTCATTAAATTGTCCGATGAGGTTATCTATGTTTTCGGCTTTGCTGTATTCATTTTCACCGATGACCAGGACCGGTCTGTCATTCTTCAGGATGACTGCGAGATCTGTGAGTCCGAGTATTCCCGAGAGTTCCTCCTCGTATTCCGGACAGTATATTTTCGTTCCGTCCGGCAGGACAAGCATATCTTTTTTTCTTCCTGTGAGGCGAAGCGCACCGCATTTGTCTAAAGTGCCGAGATCTCCGGTGTACAGCCTTCCTCCGGCGACCGGCATGACAGGGTGCCCGAGCACGGCCGGATGAGACGGTGCGGAACCGTTTTGCTTCGGGTATGCGTCTGATGAAGCAGATAAGTCCAGATATCCTTCCATCATGCACGGCGTCTCGACAGAGATCTCTCCGTCCGGTTCAATGCGGATATCGGCTCCGGGGCACGGAAACAGCGCGAACGGATCTTCCTGATTCTGAGTGATGGCAAGACCGCTTGATGTCTCCGTCAGACCATATCCGAGATAGACTTCGGTTCCCGCAGACTGAAGGGCTTTCAC
>CAMYVI010000177.1 GCA_947302185.1 uncultured Lachnospiraceae bacterium | reverse complement strand
GCGCTTACGCGCCGCGCATGTCGCGTCAAGAACGCCGAGGCGTTCTTGAATCTTCTGCTTGTTAGTCATTTTGTTTGATGAACGGAAAATGTTCAGGATGAAATGAGGTAAAAACAAGATGGCCCGGTACAGAGTTGACATGCTGTACCGGACCTTTTTTATTTTTTCTTCTATATAATAAAGAAAGGTTTGTTTCTTCTTACTCGAGCCCTATAGTTTCATCGAGCCCTAACATGATGTTCATGTTCTGGACGGCAGCGCCTGAAGCCCCTTTTCCGAGATTATCAAAGAGGGCCGTCACGCTCGTCTGTTCCTCATAGCCGCACACAACGAGCCGGAGATGGTTTGTACCGGCGAGAGCATTTGCATAAATCGTTTCCTGCTTTTCGTTGTAAGGAAGAACTGTGACGAAGTGCTCGTTTGCATAATACTCCTGAAGCCTCGCGCATATTTGCTCCGCGGACGGACAGCCGGGGAGCAGGCAGTTGTGCAGCATGATCGTGGTGGCCATCCCCTTGTAATAATCATCGACGACCGGCATGAAGACCGGAGGATGAGACAGACCCGTAACTTTCTGCATTTCAGGGATGTGCTTATGCTTCAGTGTAAGTCCGTAAATACCGGGTGCGGAAAGTTTATCTTCTCTGCCCGGGTCCTGATATTGGGCAATCATTTTCTTTCCGCCGCCGGAGTAGCCGGTGAGGGAATAGCAGGTGACCGGATAATCTGCGGGCAGGATGCCCATTTTTATAAGCGGTGCGACAGAGGAAATGAGACCTGTGGCGTGGCACCCGGGATTGGCGACACGCTTGCTGGATGCGATGGCAGAGCGCTGCTCTTTGGAGAGCTCCGGATAGCCATAGGTCCAGTCGTCGGAAGTTCTGTGGGCGGTTGATGCGTCGATCACACGGACATCCGGATTGTCTATCAGGGAGACGGCTTCAATTGCGCCGGCATCAGGCAGGCAGAGAAAAACAATATCTGCACTGTTGAGGAATTTTCTTCTCTCCTCCGTATCATGACGTTTGTCCTCATCGATCCTTAGGAGCTGAAGGTCACTTCTGCCGCCTATTCTTTCATAAATCTGCAGACCGGTGGTGCCGACCTGACCGTCTATATAAACTTTTGTTTTCATGGTATTCTCCTGTTCAGTAAAATTCGTTATCGATTATAGCATTTCAGGTGAAAGTGTGCATCTGTTTTATAACTTTGATTTCAGTAATGAAAAATCCCGATAATTTTGTCCGGAAAAAGTGTCGTAAAAGTAAGAAAAAAGTAAGACCTTGCAAACTCTTAGAATATGCAAACCGCCGGAAAATGCGATAAAATAAGGCTTTGTAAAATAAAACTGTGTAAAAAAAGGTTAGCATTGGCTCTGTTTTCCGTATGTTATAAAATGAAGTTATAGAAAAGGGAAAAGATCCGGGAAGGCGGTGTCATTTCCGGTATTTAGCGACAATAGATAAACGGAGGAAAGACCATGGTTAGTTTACAGAATGCCGAGGCGGGCGGACGCTACAGGGTTACATGGCTGCTGGGGAACTATGCGGGATATCTGCATGACACTTGGGATCTTTGTGTTGATGATTGTCTCAGTGTTCTTGCAAACAACGGAAGCAGTCTGATTGTGAGGTTCAACGGCCGCAAGCTGGCAATGAGTTCGGATGTAGCCGGCTGTGTTAAGATGGAACCGGTATGAAGAGGCGCCGTCTGCTGCGTTAACTCAGATTGACGCAGATAGTGTTCAGTCAGGAGCTGTTTATTCCGAAATTATTTTATCGAACCGAAGCAGAGCTTAAAAGGCTCTGTTTTTTTTGCCCAAAATTTGTTGTGAAGTTAGCAGTAACTATTGAAAAAGTGAGTTAGTAAGTGTATACTATCTCGTAGCAGAAATGCAGAATATATGGCAAAAAATATTCCTTTCATTGATTAGCTGCACTTACATTACAGGAGATGCTAATAATTTGAACGGGAAATGTGATGTGTCGAAAGGGGGTCATATATGCCATTAAGACTCGCTGATTTGAATAAGGAATATGAAATCGTGCGTATCGGAGGCGGAATGTCGGTTAAGCAGCATCTTGCCGATTTGGGATTTCATGTAGGAGCCATTGTCACTGTTCTTTCCAAGTCGGGTGAGAGCGTGATCGTGAACATAAAAGGTTCCAGAGTAGCGGTCGGCAGGGAACTGGCCAATAAGATATTTGTGTAATCTCTGACGAAAAGTAATGAGGAGGAAGTTATGACACTTAAAGATGTAAGCGTAGGGCAGACTGTCAAAGTCAAAAAGCTTACCGGCACAGGTCCGGTAAAGCGCCGTATCATGGATATGGGAATCACGAAGGGCGTTGAAATTTTCGTTAGAAAAGTGGCTCCCCTCGGAGATCCGATGGAATTGAAAGTTCGGGGATACGAACTCTCGATCCGCAAGGCGGATGCTGAAATGATCGAAGTTGAGTAATATGGAGGAACATAAATATGGCTGTTAAGATTGCACTCGCTGGAAACCCGAACAGCGGAAAGACAACGTTATTTAACTCTCTTACGGGTTCCAATCAGTATGTGGGTAACTGGCCCGGCGTAACGGTAGAGAAAAAGGAAGGAAAACTGAAGGATGATAAAGAGGTAATCATTCAGGACCTGCCGGGAATTTATTCTCTGTCTCCCTATACATTGGAAGAAGTTGTTGCAAGAAACTATCTGGTAACAGAAAAGCCGGATGCTATTCTGAACATAGTAGACGGTACAAATATTGAACGCAACCTCTATCTGACTACACAGCTCATCGAGCTTGGCATACCCGTGGTGATTGCCGTCAACATGATGGATCTGGTACGCAAGAACGGGGATAAGATCAATATAGCAAAGCTCGGTAAGAAGCTGGGATGCGATGTGTTTGAGATCAGCGCTCTGAAAAATGAAGGAATCAAGGAAGCGGTAAGCAAAGCTGTCTCGGTGGCAAAATCGGGCAGCGCTTCACATGCACCTGCTGCATTCAGTGAGCCGGTGGAGAAAGCTGTCAGGGAAATCGAGAAGAGCCTCGGCAATGCAGTCGATACAAAACTTGCCCGCTGGTATGCTATTAAAGTCTTTGAGCGTGATGAAAAGGCTCTTGAGAATCTTTCTCTCACGGATGCCCAAAAATCCGCTATGGAAAGAGTGATCGAGGCGTGTGAATCTGAGCTCGATGATGACTCAGAGAGCATAATCACAAATGAGAGATATACTTATATTTCCGATGTCGTCTCAGTGTCCGTGCAGAAGGCGGTGAGAGAGGACAACATGACGGTTTCCGACAGAATTGATAAGATTGTCACGAACAGAATACTGGGTCTTCCCATTTTTGTCATTGTCATGTTCCTGATTTATGCGATTTCAATGGGTGGATGGGCGATATCCATAGGTACCAGGGCAACAGATTTTGCGAATGATGTCGTGTTCGGCGAATGGGTCCCCGGTCTTTTTGATACAATTCTCGGAGCCCTTCATGTCTCTTCCGAATCCTGGCTGTACGGTCTGATTCAGAACGGTATTGTCGGCGGTGTGGGTGCCGTGCTCGGATTTGTACCGCAGATGCTGGTTCTGTTCCTGCTTCTTGCTATTTTGGAAGATATCGGATACATGTCGCGTGTCGCATTTGTCATGGACAGAATTTTCCGCCAGTTCGGATTGTCCGGCAAGAGCTTTATCCCCGTTCTCGTAGCGACGGGCTGCGGCGTTCCGGGCATAATGGCGTCCCGTACTATTGAAAACGATCGTGACCGTAAAATGACGATCATGACTACGACGTTTATTCCGTGCGGTGCGAAGCTTCCGATTATCGGTCTGGTCGCAGGAGCGCTGTTCGGACAGTCGCCGTACATTTCGGTATCTGCATATTTCATCGGAATGGCTTCTATTGTGCTTTCGGGTATAATACTGAAGAAATTCAAGGCATTTGCAGGTGAACCGGCTCCGTTCGTCATGGAACTCCCGCCTTACCATGTGCCGTCTGTAACAAACGTCCTTCGAGCTACATGGGAGCGTGGCTGGTCTTTCATCAAAAAGGCCGGCACAGTCATCGTTCTGTCTTCCATCATCATCTGGTTCCTGTCAAGTATGGGGACGGTCAACGGAAAGTTTGGCATGGTCGACAGCTTATTCGCGGATGAGACGGTCGCAACAGATGAAGTTATATCGGATATAGCCGAAAAGATGGATATCCCGGAAGAGGAAGTAGCGCCGATGGATGCATCACTTCTGGCAAGTGTCGGAAATACATTGTCCGTCGTATTCAAGCCGCTCGGTTTCGGCACATGGAAGCCTACGGTTGCGACAATCACGGGACTTGTGGCCAAGGAAGAAGTAGTAGGAACTTTCGGCGTTCTCTATAATTACGATGAGGAGGCGACAGGCGAGGAACTCGGCGAGAACGGAGAGGGTATCTGGGATCGGATCGCAGCTGACTTTACGCCGCTGGCTGCATTTGCATTCATGCTCTTCAATCTGCTCTGCGCACCGTGCTTCGCAGCGATGGGTGCTATTAAGCGGGAGATGAATAACGCGAAGTGGACATTTGCCGCAATCGGATATATGTGCCTGTGGGCGTATATTATAGCCCTGATAGCTTATCAGCTCGGAGCGGTCTTCACCGGCGGAACTTTTGGAATCGGAACAGTTCTGGCAATCGCTCTTGCTGCGGGACTGGTGTATCTGCTTGTCCGCAGGGGTTATCAGCCGGATGAGAGAGTGCAGACGCTTACGAGTGTGGAAGCGGCTAAATAATATGATATCAGTGCCGGAAGAATAGTTCAGGCATCGAATTTACTCAAATGGGAGTGCGCAGGAACGGAATAATCCGTACTCGACATTTGGCAACTTAATCATAATGAATTGAAAAATGAGATATAGTAGCCGGGCCTGCTTGCGGGCCCGGGTATTTTCCTTGGTAGTATTATGCAGGGATTGTGAGGCGGAAATTCACAACTCCCTGACGGAAACGGATTTTTGAGAGGAGGACACAATGGGAAATGTGATAGTCGGAGCTGTTTTGGTCCTGGTTGTGGTTCTCTGTGTTAGGAGCATCGTGCTTGAGCACAGGCAGGGAGGCTGCGGAGGAGGATCCTGCAGCGGGAACTGCGGAAGCTGCGGAGGATGCACAGATCAGGATATCATCATTACAGTCAAGAGGAAATGGCCGGAAAAATAAGATCACGGCTAAATGGAATTTTGCTGATAAGAAAGGAGGCGGATCATGGTCAGGACAACTGCAAAGGTTGACGGGATGATGTGCCCGATGTGCGAATCACATGTCAACGATATGATCAGAAAGAAGTTTACGGTGAAGAAGGTCTCATCTAATCACAAGAAGAATGAAGCCTACATTGTGAGTGATGAAGCTCTGACACAGGAGGCGCTCGAGAGCGCGCTGTCTGAGAGGGGTTACCATTGCATGGGCGTGACGAGTGAGCCGTATAAGAGAGGTTTTCTTGGGGTGTTCTGAGAGCAGCCTTTTTTCTTATTCGGAGGGCACTGTACTTTTGTTGCGAAGAGGAAATACGGTGCGCGGAAAGAACGGCGAGTTCCGAGGTGGTCCTGCATATTACATCGAGCAG
>CAMYVI010000176.1 GCA_947302185.1 uncultured Lachnospiraceae bacterium | reverse complement strand
AAGTAGATATGATAGCACTCACTAAAGGTGAGTGCTAATTTTTTCTTGACAATTTTTCCTGAAGGTCTTATTATGTCTATTGCATGGGGCGTATAGATTTATACGCCCGTTTTATCGGCGTTCTTTGCGAACTGTCGACATTTGAATTTATGGGGATTTGTGAAACTGTGTATGACAGGGACAGAATTTCGCAACTACCTGATTTGAATTTATAATAAGAGGTGATACTTATGGCAAAAACAGGCAAGTTATCTATCAACAGTGAAAATATGCTGCCGATTATCAAGAAATGGCTCTACTCGGATCACGATATTTTTGTGCGTGAGCAGGTGGCGAATGCATGTGACGCTATCACAAAACTGAAAAAACTGGAAGGCGTCGGTGAATTCAGACCGGAAGGTGAATACGAATATCAGGTCCATGTTATCGTTAATCCTGATGATAAGACTTTGAAGTTCATCGATAACGGCATCGGCATGACTTATGATGAAGTTGAGAAGTATATCACACAGATCGCTTTCTCGGGTGCTTCTGAATTTCTTAAAAAATATGAAGGAAAGACAGATCAGGATCAGATAATCGGTCATTTCGGTCTCGGTTTTTATTCGGCTTTCATGGTAGCCGATGAAGTTCACATCGATACACTGAGCTACATAGAGGGAGAAAAACCCGTTCACTGGGAGAGTGACGGTCAGTCGGACTACACGATCGAAGAAGGGACAAAGAGCGGAATCGGTACGGAAATCACACTTTTCCTGAACGATGATTCATATGAATTCTGCAATGAATTCCGCGTACGCGAGGTTCTTCAGAAATACTGCTCATTTATGCCGATTCCGATTTATCTCGAGGACGTGAGCGAGGGAGCGAAAAAACGCGAAGCGGAAGAAGACGCAAGGCGAGAGGAGAGGAATGCCAAGGCCAAAGCTGAGGCGGAGGAAAAAGGCGAAGAGGCTCCGGTACCGGAAGAGAAGCCGGAAAAGAAGCCTATAAACGATACGAATCCGCTCTGGACCAAGATGGCCAGCGAGTGCAAGGATGATGAATATAAAGACTTTTATCACAGGGTCTTTAATGATTATAAGGAGCCGTTATTCTGGATTCACTTGAGAACAGAATATCCGTTCAATCTTCGCGGTATTCTTTATTTCCCGAAGATCAATACGGAATATGATGCGCTTGAGTCACAGATCAAGTTATATAACAATCAGGTCTTTATTGCAGACAACATCAAAGAAGTCATTCCGGAATTCCTGATGACTCTCAAGGGTGTAATTGATTGCCCGGATCTTCCGCTTAACGTATCCCGCTCAGCGCTTCAGAATGACGGTACGGTAAAGAAAATCTGTGATTATATCAGTAAGAAAGTAGCCGATAAACTTGCAGGTATGTGCAAGACACAGAGAGAAGATTATGAAAAGTATTGGGATGATATCTCTCCGTTCATCAAGTACGGCTGCGTGAGGGATGTAAAGTTCGCTGATAAGATGATGGATTATATGCTCTTTAAAGATCTGGATGACAAGTATCTGACACTTAAGGAGTATGTAGAGAAGAATGAACTTGCTTCAGCGGAGGAGAATGCAGAAGAGAAATCTGCTGAAGAGACTGCTTCCGGCGAGACAGGTTCAACAGAGAATACTGAAGAGGAAGAAACGATTCAGGATGTTGTTGATACGGAAACCGGCGAAAAAATAGACGACAGTGAACCGAAAGAGCCTGAGAAATCCACAGTATTCTATGTTACGGATGAAGTGCAGCAGGCACAGTATATCGCTATGTTCAGAAAAAACGGGAAAGATGCCGTTATTCTGAAGCACAATATCGATCAGCCGTTCATTACGCAGCTTGAGCAGAGAAATGAGAAGCTGAAATTTGCCCGGATTGATTCTGAAGTGGCAGATGATTTCCTCGGCGAGGAAGAAGTCAGTCAGGAGGATATCGACTCCCTGACAGCTACATTCCGCAAGCATCTTGAGAACGATAAGCTGGATGTCAAAGTCCAGAATATGAAAGATGATGATGTGGCTGCTGTGATGACGCTTTCGGAAGAGAACCGCCGCATGCAGGATATGATGAAGATGTACGGTATGGGGAACGATCCGTCAATGTTCGGCAGCCGGGAGACTTTGGTATTGAATGCAAATCATCCGATGGTCAGGTTTGTTCTCACACATAAAAAAGCTCAGAGTGTTCCGGTTATCTGCAAACAGCTTTATGACCTTGCGATGATATCGCATAAGCCTCTTACACAGGAGGAGATGACAGCATTTGTAAAGAGGTCGAACGAAATAATGCTCCTTCTCACAAAATAAATACGGAAAGGCCCGGCAGGTCACAACGTCTGTGTGATTGCCGGGCTTGTTTTTTTATTCTGCGGTCTCAGCAGCTACACCGTATTTCCTGAGAAAACTTTGCACGTAGAGATCCCAGGCAGTGTCCACTGAGCGGTCAAGGGTAAATGTGCGAAGTGCCGTCCCGGTCGTGAGAAGCAGCTTTTTGTTCCGGAAGGATATATTAAGGAAAAGCCCTCCGATTTCGTCGGGTTCAGTAGTCAGACCGTTTGAAGTAAGGAACTCGGGAACCATTTCTTCGGGCAGAACGAAAACGAATTTGAAACTGAGCGGTGTGTGCTTTCCTCTGATAATGGAGAAACAGTACTCTCGGAGAGAACTCCACGGCGCAAGGTTCCGGTCATACAATACGTTCTCCCCGTCAGGGTCATAAAAGTCCCGTTGCCAGTTTCCGTCGATCGTGAAAGTACAGAATGTTGTGACGGAACATTCAGACAGATTGAATCGGTCAAATGTCTTTAATAGCAGAAAATGCTTCATGAATTCCTTTGTATCGAGGATGTGCAGTGCTATCATTCTTGTTTCCTCCGAAGCCGCATGTTAAGATATAGTTTAGCATACAAAAAGAGGTATGAAAATATGAAAAAGACTCTGATGTTCACAGTGCTTGCATGTATCCTGGCTTTCAGCGGCTGCGGCAAGGGAAATGAGACCGGATATCCGGCGACAGATGAGAGCGGTACGAGCATGACAGCTGTGGAAGATATTTCTGCTGCGAAGCAGGAAAAAAATGAAGTAAATGGTGAAGAACTTTCGGTGAAGGAGAGAATAAGCCGGGATGCCGTCTCAGGCGGAATGCTTACCCGCGAGGACGGGAGCTCGGAATTCGTCTATATTATGGCGGATGACACTGTAGTATCCGAAGGAGGAGCCGGTTACGGTGTGATCAGGAGAGATGATAATGCACTGATAGATGCAGATGGGAATCCAGCTGGAACAATCGGATTGATAGAGCTCTCTCCGTATCGAAACAACAGGGTCGCTGTCTCACTTTCCGAGAGATTGGATTCGAGAGTCGGTATGATGTATGAGGCGATGGTCGCCTATATGGTCAGAACCCAGGGATTTACGGAAGATAACATCCGAATGCTTGATTGCGGACTTGATGCGGATCTTCAGAAAGAACAGGTTCAGCTGCTTCTTAACGAATCGCCGGATGTAATAATTGTCGCTCCGTGTGATGTGAATAATATTTCGGAAATAACCGATATGTGTGACCGAAGGAGCGTTCCGATTGTGTATATAATGAGCGAACCGGATGAATCGGAAGAAATTCGGTGGGAAAGCAGTCAGATCAAGGCTTGCTATGCAGGTCCTGACGGAATCCGTTCAGGTACGGACCAGGGAGCGATTGTTGCGTCACTTAATAATCAGGGTGATATAAACGGCGACGGTGTCGTCAAATATATTATGCTGCAGGGTGATCCGAATGATCGGACCGGTTGTGCGAGATCAGAGTATTCTGTTCGTGAGCTGAATGAGAACGGCATCAAAACGGAGATGCTGCTGCTGCAAAAGGCCGACTGGGAGCGTGAAAAGGCAAAGAATGTGATTTCCGATGCACTTGGCAAACTGAACGGGGAGACGGAAGTGATATTCTGCGGAAATGACGAGATGGCGCTCGGGGCAGCGGATGCGGCTGCAGAGATGGGGCTTAAGGACGGCAGGGATCTTTATATTATCGGTGCGGTAGGTAATGTGGAGGCAATGCGGGCTATACTGGACGGAAGAATGACCGGGACTGTCTTTGATGACTACAAAGCACAGGCTGAGTGGGCAGGAAACAGTGCGGCGGCTATGATCGACGGTGACAATTTTGAAAGGGTGTTCTACACCAACCCTACGAAGATTACGGCAGGAAATGCAGCAAGTATTATTGAGTATTGTGTACAATAGATCTGTTCCGGAACTCCGGAACAAGATTTCTGCCTATTTGGTGTAAATATCTTTTTCTTGAGAATGATTTGTAGTTATGCTACAATTTTTTAAGAATATAAATATTCAGGGGAATGCTATGAAGTTCAGAATCGCAATGGACAGTGCAGGGGAATTGAATGACGATTTCAAGGGGAAAGATGAATACAGAATCGTACCTCTTACGCTTATGATCGGTGATGAGGAGATTATTGATGACGGAACGATCAGCCAGCAGGTCCTGGTCAAAAAAATTGCAGATTCTCCCACATGCCCTAAAACGGCATGTCCCTCTCCTGACGCGTATTTCAGAGAGTATGATTGCGGAGCGGATCATGTGTACGGTGTGACCATTTCCGCAGAGCTTTCCGGCTCGTATCAAAGCGCTATGATTGCGAAGGATATGTATACCGATAAGTATCCTGACGCTAAAATACATGTTTTTAATTCAAGATCAACATCAGTGGGCGAGACTATTATTGTTCATATGATCACAATGATGGAAGCGGCAGGCGCATCATTTGAGGAAATCGTCGAAAAGATCGAAGCCTGGAATGATGAAAAGCTCACATATTTTACACTTGATAATCTCGAGACCCTGAGAAAGAACGGTCGTCTCAGCAGACTGAAAGCTCTCGCCGCTACTGTACTTAAGATTAAACCTATCTGCATAGGAAATCATGAAGGAATAATCGAACAGATCGATCAGGCCCGCGGATCTAATAAAGCGCTCATAAAGATGGTCGATCACATTGTAGCCGGAACAGCGAATCCTGAGGAAAAGATTCTCGGCATAAGCTATGTAAATTGTCACGATCGGGCTATCATGGTCCGTGATGCTATTTTAAAGCGCATGAAAGTCAGGGATGTTATCGTTCAGGAGACGGGAGGCCTTTCGACAGTTTATGCAAATGACGGAGGAATCATTGTTGTCATTTGAATTTCTTCGTGGTATAGTATGGCTTGTGGCATTTTGCCGGAAGACGTCCGGTAAGGCAGAGCCGCAGAATCGGACTTAAAGAAAAGGAAGGTCGTATTTATGAGTCAGAAAAAGGTTGAAGCCTATAAAGACTATAAAAAGAATAAGAAGAAAATCCTCAAGAAAGAGAAGAGAATCGAGAAAATCGAGAAAGGTGTTGTAGCAGCTGTTCTGGTAGTTTTTATCGGATGGTTCGGCGTATCTGCTTACCAGATGGCAACTAGGCCATCGGAAGAAGATGCAGCGGCTGTTACTGCAACAGAAGTCAATATGACAGACTATGTTGACTATGTAAACGGACTCTCATACGGATATTGATATCAAGAATGCCTCGGCGTTCTTGCCGCGCCGCGCATGGTGT
>CAMYVI010000175.1 GCA_947302185.1 uncultured Lachnospiraceae bacterium | reverse complement strand
GTAGGGACGGTTCTTAACAGTTAAGAACCGTCCCTACTCGTCAAGAACCGTCCCCGATAAGGGTCAAATTTTATGAAGGACCCTGTCCCCCGCCACGTACGACGCATCGACCTTTTTCCCGGTCACCTTATCGTACACGACCACGTTGAGGCCCGGCCCCTGAAGCGCATAATTGTTCAGATCCAATATGACCTCGGTCCCGCTTTCGTCCTCCGCAGCCCGGCTCTGCACTGATACGCGGATGCCGTCCACGCGGTCCTCGAAAGTATCGGAAGTGACAGAAAAATCGCCTGTCTCATAGATTACCGTCCCGTGGTCGATCACGGCTATGTAAGCGTGGCTGCCGACAGCGGAATCGATATTTGACAGCCCCAATTCCCTGAGCGACTGCTTCACCGTGTCCGTCATGGACGGTGTCGTGTCCCCCGCGGCAGTAAGCACATACAGATAATCCTCGGTGTCGTATGTCTCTTTCATGCAGGCGAAGTAAGAAGCCGTCCGGTTGTCGGCCGACAATATCTGGCGTGATCGGTAGGAAAGATATTCCTTGTAGTCCTTCGCGATGAATTCGTAGTCTGTCTCTTCACGCCTGTCCGGCAGGTCACACAAATTCTTGAGCTCCCTTCCAAGCATTGAAGTGAATTTTTCCGCACCGGATCGATTCAAATGCAGTCCGTCCAGCGTATCCGTCACGCAGTCAAGTCCGAGTTCCTGCGCATCATCGATGAGGTTGAGGCAGGTGATATGGCGTTCCTCTGCAAATGTTTCAATCGCATAACTGTCATTTACTATCTGCGGGTATGATTCTGCCGGAAGAAGTCCGGGTCCGAATACCGGCAGATTCAGGAAAATGAGCTGCGTACCGGTCTCTTCGCAGAGCCGCACTGTCTTTTCCATGTACTCTGTGACGACTTCCGGAAGCTTATAGGAGGTGTCCGGTTCCGCCGGTTCGAAATAGCCGGTATCTTTTGACTGTGCGAGAATCCAGGAACCGTATGCGATTCCTGATTTTTCGTGAATCACATCTTTTTCGGTAAGTTCGGTCCACCGTGAATGATATTCATACCATGGGAACAGGAAGCGAAGGGAATCATCACCCTCTTTTTCGACGCCCCGGATCAGCTCATATCGCGATTTTGAAAAGAACGGCATGTTGTCGGAAATGTAGTGAACATCTTCCGTGCCCTCGTAGGTCGTTTCATAATCGCCCATGCCGACTTCGAAGACGACCAGCTTCGGATGCTGCCGCTCGATTGCGTCCCTCAGCAGGTAGTAGGAGAGGGCGGCCGTCTGGTCGCCGGTCCCGAGGTTGTATGATGAAATGCCGTATTCGTCATAGAGGGCCATGGGGTAGACGCCTTGCTTGATTTGGGAAGTACCGAGAAAGAGCACGTCAAAGCGGTCACTATCTTTCCGATAGAAATCTTTCGGAAGGACATAGTTCCCGTCATCCGGCGTGAAGGCGCGGAAAAAGAACCCGGCCGTCAGGGCAAGGATAGTCAGGAACAGTATGAATTTTATGATCCGCTTCATTATAGTTTTCATAGGTGTCTCTTATCAGAACTGTTGGTATATGAAAGCCCCTACATCAAATCCCGGTCCGTAAACGCCGAAGATCATGATGGCCCAGATCGCCGCAAATACGACGATCCACCGGAATACAATCTGCTGGTCAGCCAGGACCTCCCGAATCCTGATACCGCGTTCGTTCACGATATCAACCGCAATCTGGATGAAAACTGCCAGCATGAGAATTGAAAATTCTCTCTCCGATACCCCCAGGTTGAAGAAAGATCCGTCAGTCAGAACCCAGGGATTGAAGACTGTGAAAGTCTTTTTCAGCAAATGCACCGCGACCGCCGCACTCGGTGCGCTGTCGAAATAACGGCCGATAGTGATGAAAAATGTTGTTCTCACAATGCTGAAACATTTCCACCCCGCGGACTTATTGTCAATGTGGCAGATTGTCCGCATTTTTTCATAAACGTGTTCTAGCAGAGTATGGCTTGACACAAGCGTGGCGTGGTAAAGACCGTAAATGATATAGCGCCAGCTTGCTCCGTGCCAGATACCTACGAGGACGAATACAATAAAGGACGCAAGTGTCGGAGGTATGACTCTCGCGATGTAGGGTCCGACAGACTTCCGGAGGTTTTTCTGCATTTTAGAAAACGGTTTCGAAAGGGCCAGTGAGTAGAACGCGTAGTCTTTCATCCAGGTACCCAGTGTTATATGCCATCTCTTCCAGAACTCGGATACATTCAGAGCCATGTAAGGCTGTCTGAAGTTCTCGGCAAGTCTTACGCCGAACAGTTCAGAGGCTCCGATGACAATGTCGATTCCGCCGGCAAAGTCGCCGTACATTTGTATTCCGTAGAACAGCATGCCGATAAATATGGTGAGACCGCTGTAGGAGTTCACGGCGTAATTGGCAATGATCTCATTTACGATGATGGCACTGCGCTCGGCGATGACCATTTTCTTGAAGTAGCCCCAGAGCATGCGGTAGACGCCGGTCCGGAAGGTTTTTTCATCGAAAGATCTTTCGGCAGTGAGCTCCGGTGCGAGCGCGTCATGCCGGCTGATCGGTCCTTGTATGATTTGCGGGAACCATGATGCGAACAGGGCAAATTTGAAAATGTTCCTGTCGGCGTCATATTTCTCATTGTACACATCGATGAGATAGCCGGTCGTCTGGAATGTGTAGAACGAAATGCCGAGAGGCAGAAGGAAGCCGACCTGCGGAATCTGTACCGGTACGTGCAGACGGTTTAATAAGCCGTCGACGTTCACGGTGAAGAAATTGGCGTATTTCAGGACGATCAACATCCCCAGATTTATGAGGAGAGACAGCAGGAAAACTTTATGCCGCCGGGCCTTCGCTTTTTGACGGATTGCTTTCTTTTCATCTCTTGAAAGAGGGGTTTTCGAGGATTTTATCGTCTGGCGGGTCTTTTCGGAGATGCGCTGCATAATGAGCGCTCCGTAGAAGGTACTTATAATTGTGATTACTATGAAGATGCCGGCCTTCAGTCCGCCGGAGATGTAATAGAAGATGATGCTGAAAAACAGCAGGATCATCCATTGGTACTTTTTAGGCACCAGATAGTAGAGAAGAACGGCGATGCCCACAAACGTTATATAATTTAAGGAAAATACTGCCATGGCACCACCTGCTGACTGCCCATTCGTTTCAGAATAGAACTTTCCGTACTCCGGCACTTCGCGGACTATCATATATTCTCAGATATCCGTATGCTTGTCCCTGTAACGGTTTGAATCGGGACGTATGTTCTTCTATCTGAAACGATTGATTTATGTTGCAATATTATATTCTATGGTGGCTAACTTCAGATGTCAACCGTACATTGTTACATTTATCTGAACATGTACGTGTACATTGTTACATTACCTGTACAGGGCACGGAGAGACAGATATCTGAAGATTTCCCGATTGCGACGGGCTTCCGAATGTGACCGGCTTCCCGATTACGACGGGATTCTCGAGTGCGACGGGCTTCCCGATTACGACGGGCTTCCCGAATGCGACCGGCTTTCTGATGCGCAGCGGGAAGTATGATTCGAACTGTCAATATTATCTAAAATTCCGTTTTATTACACACTTTTATTTGTTATAATTATTGCAAACGAACGGAACGCTTGCGTTTTTTCGTTCATTTGCTGGATTTTTTTAACTCGATTGTAGAGACAAGTCTCTTCTCAGGCATCACCTGATCCCGGTCTGTAAATACTGAAGAAATCTCCTGAGTGCGGGCAGCTTATCATTTGAAAGTATGAAGCCGACCGCGAATATTTCCACAAAACATAATATCACAACACAGTATATGGAATCAGATAGAGATCTTCTGCATGTGATGATAGATACTCGGAATGATACAGATGTGCTGAATTGCTGCAAAAAAATTTCAAGAACGCCTCGGCAATCTTGTCGCGACGTGCGCAGAGCGTAAGCGCTTTCCACTGCGCACGTCAGTGATATTTATAGGAGCAAAGGATACTTTTATGAAAACAAGAATTATGCGCCATCTTTATGCTGTTATCACTATAATTATTTTCGCTGCCGGCTGTCTGCCGGTTAACGTTTCGGCGGAAGATTACACAGCGACTACAGTCCGCCTTCTGCGTCATGAAGGGAACGTGGAAATCAAAGACGCCAAGGGAAAGAATAGGGCTGTCCTGGAAAATGTCCGTTTCAACAGCGGCGAGACTTTGTCGACCGGCAAAAAAAGCTCCGCTTCCATAGGTCTGGACGACGAAAAAGTTGTGACGATGGATGAAAAAAGCAGTGTCGAATTCAATAAGAAGTCCAAAAAAATTGAGCTGAATGTTAAGAGCGGTCAGATCCTTCTTGATGTGAAGAAAAAACTCGATGCAGATGAAAAACTTGAAGTCAAAGCATCAACTATGTCAATCGGTATCCGCGGAACTATCGTGTGTATTGAGGCACCGGAGGTTATCAAGAATACTTCGGCAGGTTCCGACCGGACTGCATCCGGCTCCGATCAAAACACGTCGGGCTCTGATCAGATTGAATCAAGTTCCGCGCAGAATGAGTTATCTGCACCGGCCGGTTCAGAATTACTGCGCGCACTAAGTCCGACCAACATAAAGTTACTAGAAGGCAACGCAAGTGTGACGATTACCGATGTTACCGGAAAGAAACGAGAGATAGATATAAAGGCGGGGCAAAAGCTTGCCATCTTAGACGAGGACGGCGATGGTCATGCTGATAATGACCCAATATGCGAACCCCTTGAACCTTCTGATATTAATCCCTTCCTTCTCGGAGAAATTAATAATGATCCGGCTCTGAAAAAACGGGTAAGCGCACAGGTAGATATTTTGGAAGATGCGCTAAAGCAGGTTGATGACAGCGTATATGAAAATGAAATCAGGCTGGTCGCTCAGAGCGCCAGCAAGTTGTACGACGGTCAGCCGCTAACGCGCAAGGACGATGTTCTTGTATACGGTCTTCCGGAAAATTTCACCATAGATGTTTCTGCTACCGGCAGTATTATCGACGCCGGAACTGCACTGAATCCGGTTGGAAAATATACAATATACGATGCTGCATCGCATGATATTACTTACCGTTTCAAAAATGTCAAAACAGAAAGCGGGCATTTAATAGTTGATCCTGCCCCGATAACTGTCTGGACCGGAAGTGCCGAGAAAACTTACGACGGTAAGCCTTTGACCTGCAATCAGGCAGGAATAGATAATTATCCGACTCATGAGGAAGGGGTGCCGGAATGGCGAAATCTGTCTTATGTTACGGTGGGACGTGAACAGTCATTTGAAGTGCAGACGCTTTATGGCATTTGCGGTACTGTGTGGGTACACGGGACAAATCCTCTCACGAAGGAAGAACAGAAAACGGAGCTAAAAGCAGGACAGAAGCTTACCGTATGGCTCAGTGATGAAGATGACGGAAAGACTATAAAATACTTAGTTACCAACGCCAAAGAGGAAGATATCCCTGAAGAGGTGCTTCGGCTCTACGCAGACAACCCTGATCTTATGGAACAGGCATGTTCTGATGCCAAATGGTCGAAGAAGACACTTGAGACCATGATCAGCGCATTACCTGAGGATG
>CAMYVI010000174.1 GCA_947302185.1 uncultured Lachnospiraceae bacterium | reverse complement strand
CTCTTCCGTTTGCATCAAAAAAAAGACAAGTGAATTGTTCCTGTTTCTCATCCTGTGTGTTAAAGTATATACATCAATACGGTTTAACCGCTTGTTTTATATCTTTTTTTATCTATGTCATTTGCTTACCATACTTCTCTTCAAAGGAAATAATCATGATCAGTAAAGAACCAGTTTATGTTACGGGACATCTTCATCCCGATACCGACTCGATTGCATCCGCAATTGCATACGCTTTCTTTAAGCGGGCTATGGGCGTTCGGGCTATTCCGTGCAGACTCGGACCGGTCAATGCAGAATCAGCCTATCTTCTGAAGCGATTCGGTTTTGAAGAGCCGATGCTGCTTGCGGACGCCAGGGTAAAACTGTGTGAAATCACACTCGACCCTCTCAATTACATCACAGAAGACACCACTATTTTTGAATGTCTTCACCTTATGAACGAGGAGAAGCATACTTATTGCGGCGTTGTCGACAGTGACATGCATCTCGTCGGATTGATTACCAAGAGCGACATCGCAGCTGTCGGTCTCGGCGATACGGCATACAATATTGATATGCTGAAAAAAATATGTCTGGATGATGTCTGTAAAACACTGGACGGGCGTATTATTCACCGTGAAGAGGAAATGCATCTGAACGGAAAAGTCAGCATGATAGCCATGGCAGAAAGGGATCGTGTCGACAGGTATGATTTAAAAGACAGAATCATTATTGTGGGGGACGATCCTGTTACACAGAGAATCGCTATCGAAAAAGGAGCCGGCATCATGATCATTGTATGGGCCGACAATGTTTGTGACGAGGTCATCGAAACTGCCAGAACACACCGCTGTCCCATTCTCATCAGCGGACACGGCGCCATGAACACCTCGCGCTATATCTTCTTCTCCGTTGCCGTGAAAGAGATCATGCAGCGGGATGTCATCACCTTCAATACGAACGAATTGGCGGAAGATGTCGGTACCAAAATGCTGCGGAGCCGTTACCATATCTACCCGATAATTGATACGGACAGAAAACTCCACGGGTATGCAGCCAGATACCATATCATGAACGCCAGAAATAAGCAGATCATTATGGTCGATCACAATGAGTTCTCCCAATCGGTAAGGGCTATCGAAGAAGCACGTATTCTCGAGGTCATCGATCATCACAGAATCAATGATTTCTCGTCCACACAGCCGGTCTCTTTCCGAAATGAGATCGTCGGTTCCACCGCTACGATCGTCGCCACCATATTCCGCGAGAATCAGATACCGATCCCGCAGAATCTGGCAGGACTGCTTCTCGGCGCGCTGCTTTCAGATACGATGAACTTTCATTCACCGACGACGACCGACAAAGACAGGCAGACTGCCAATATTCTTGCAGCCATGGCTGATCTTGATATTGATGACTTTGCCCGCGACATGTTCGAGGTGACAGCGGACACAACCGGCAAATCCTATGCAGAAATGCTCAATCAGGATATGAAAATTTATAATATCAGAGAATGTAACCTGTCAATATCTCAGGTGATTGTCACATCAACGGAACAGATTCGGAAAGAGAGCGCGCAGATACAGCCGGCTATTGAGACATTCTGCCGTAAGAAACGTCTTGACCTGGCAGTATTGGTATTCTCCAGTATTCTCGATAACGGCTCCGTCGTGTTCTACGGAGGGAACCGTTATGAGTGGGCCAGAGAGGCATTTCCCGACAGAGACGGCGAGGAGCACAGTTTCCAGGAGGGGCTGCTTTCCAGAAAGCAGCAGATCCTCCCGAAAATCACCAATGTAATCAATATGTACTCATAAAACGGTATCAGGAGAGGAGCTCAAGAAGCTCCTCTCTGCTTATTGCAGCTGACGCGACGCCCTCTGCCTGCAGAATATCATCCGCAAGCTTTCGTTTGGCGTTCTGCATCTCAATGATCCTTTCCTCTATCGTTCCCTTGACGATCAGCTTGTAAACATTTACGACTTTCGTCTGACCGATTCTGTGTGCGCGGTCGGTCGCCTGATCCTGGACCGCTGTATTCCACCATGGGTCATAGTGAATGACAACATCGGCGCCTGTCAGATTCAATCCCGTTCCCCCTGCCTTGAGAGAAATCAGAAATATCGGCACGTCCCCTTCATTGAACGATTTTACAAGTTTTAGCCGTTTCTCCTTCGGCGTCGCTCCGGTTATCTTATAGTACTCGATTCCCCTGAGTTTCAGATCATCCTCGATCTTCTCGAGCATGGAAGTGAACTGTGAGAAAAGTAAAGCCCTGTGTCCACCGTCTGTCAGGGAATCTATCAGTTCCAGGCAGAGCTCGCGCTTAGCCGATGAGCCGCTGTAATCCTCGAACAAAAGCGACGGATCACAACATATCTGTCTAATATGCATCAGCTCGGCAAGGATTTCGATTTTACCCTTTCTGAAGTCAGCTTCATTGGCATTCTGCAGTTTTTTACGCATCCGTACGACCTGTCCGTCATATAGCTTCTGCTGTTTGCTCTCCATATGTGCATAACGCACTTCCTCAAGCTTTTCCGGAAGATCTTTCAGGACATCAGACTTCTTTCTGCGCAGAATAAACGGCGTGACCATTTTGCGCAGCTGTTCCATAGCCGCTTCGCTCTCGGATTTCACGATGGGCGCTTCGAACCCGGACCGAAACTCTTCGTAAGAATACAGTAATCCCGGCATCAGATAATCGAAAATGCTCCACAATTCTCCCAGCCGGTTTTCGATTGGCGTTCCGGTGAGAGCGTATCTCGTCTCCGCCTCAACAAGTTTCAGTGATTTTGCTGCAGCTGTATTCCGATTTTTTATATACTGGGCTTCATCAGCCACCACGAAACGGAACTTCTTCCCCTCATATTCCGAAATATCCCGCTTCAGAAGATCATAGGATGTGACGAGAACATCGTAATTCTCCCAATCCTTTATTAGAGCACTCCGTTCTTTTTGCGTTCCGGTAATTGTGACTGCCGTAAGGCCCCCGGCAAACATTCGAATTTCCTCCTTCCAGTTATATACCAGAGAAGCAGGCGTCACGATCAGAGAAGTATAATTCTCACCCGGATTTTCATTTTTGACAGCCAGGAGAACACTTATCACCTGGAGTGTTTTTCCCAGCCCCATATCGTCTGCCAGAACGCCTCCGAAATGATGTGAATCCAGAGTTCGAAGCCAGCGGTACCCCACTGTCTGATACTTTCGCAGTGTATTTTTAAGTGTGGACGGCACCGCAAAATCCGCATCTTCTATCGTTTTAAACTCCTTGATGAGTGACTTGAACCGGCTGTCTCTTGTCGCATAAATATCCTGAGAAGCCTCCAGCATCTTGTCAAGATAAAGCGCCCTGTAAGCCGGAATGTGCATTTTGCCGGACACGAAGTCTTTCGGCGAAAGATGCAGTCCCTCCATCATTTCAGCCAGCTGCATGACGGATTCATTTTCGTCAATTTTAAAGAAATCGCCGTTCTTCAGCGTAATATACTTTTTCTTCTTACGGTAGCTGAAAAGTATATCCAGCAGTTCGTCCGAGCTCAGATCCGCAGATGTGACAGAAAGGTCGAGCAGATTACTGTTAACGGAAAGACCGATATCGAACTTCGTTCTCTTTCGGATTTTAAGGGCCTTGAACCGCTCCGTCATACGCACTTCGCTCTTTTGCATGATTGAGGGAATACCGCGGTCAAGAAGATCGAATACGAGATCGGGATCTTTCTTTGCGAAAAGAATCTGATACGAAGGATCGTAGGCGGTGAAATACTTCATAAGAAGATCGAGCATGCTCTCCTCATCCGCATAATTTCTGTATGATTCGACAGGATGTTTTTCAATTATATCTGTCAGAGAACAGCAATTGCTGTTGTAATACACATCACTTCGCCCGATAATATTTCCCGAGTCGACATCAAAATAAGTGACATACTCCGGCTCCGGCGGAAGTATCGTCTCAATTTCGGCTTCCGTCTCAGGTGTGCATTCGATATTCACTATTTCCTTTAATGCCGGGAGGATCTTGTAGTAAAAATCCGACAGATGATTTCGTCCGATCATAATGCGAATATATCCGCCATGTTCTGCTTCAAGTACAGATTTTAAAGCTGTCGTCCTCTCCTCCGATATACAATTCAGTTCTTTTTCCGTGATAAAGTATTTCCGTCTCAGCCCGTTGATCATCTCAGGCACATCGCCCGTGATAAGAATACCGTCCAGTACACCCCCGCCGTTTCGGCTCGTTTCGATATTCAGAGTCACCGAAATATCCTTTTTTTTAAATGCGAGAAAAGACTTCTGTCTGGCATCCGATGTCTTGTCCTTGAATTCAAACGAATCGCCTTCACCCACATCAAAGAAACTGTCAAGAACCTGTCCCGACAGATCGACTTTGTCCTTGCTTGCCGTGATCTCGCCCGCGTAATAGCTTCCGTAGCGAATACGGTTCGTGTACTTTCTGATCTGAACTTCTTCATCCTGAAGGAATCGCTCTATGAAATTCATCCATTTGACGGATTCAGGCAGTATATATTCTTTACCCAGCGTCAGAGTCGTTTTTGTGCCGAATGTCATCTGACTGCCGGTTTGCACAGCTTTGACAAAGTCCGGCAGGTTTTTTATCTTATACAATTTTCCGGCACCGACCCTGAAATTTGCATAAAGGCCATCCTCGTCTCTGGTCAGATAAGGAACGATCGTCAGGCTCGGGGAGACATCCTGATTAATGGTCTCTCCCGTGAGCCCCATCAGAAAATACATACCGGAGAGATTCGTCGAATCGCCCGGATTGTGCTGTTTCAGATAATCCTGCAAAAGATATATTGCAGCAATCTGATGTTCACAGGCATTCTTATCCGCACCGTAATATCGGCCGTAACTGCAATTCCATCCGGAACAGGTAGATGTGAGAATCCGGTCCCGGTTGAACGTTATGCGGACTTCCCAGGACGGATAGCGAGGTGACGTCTGATCGGCCAGCGAAGCATGGCCGACAAGTTCCTCAGAGCTTGTACCTTCTCTGTAACCTAAGTTCACACGAAGATCGGGATTATCCGTCTTTTTCAAATACGCCTTCGCTTTTTCGCGGGCGGGCCGGGTCGTCTTTATATCATTAAGAAAATTATCACTGTTGAAATAGTGATAATCAGATGGGACAAATGCGTAGGATGAATCTTCGGAAGTCCTCACCGCAAGCTCTTTTTTCCGCAGAACGTCAAGATCCTCAAACCTCACCGAAGCATGTCTGTCCTCGAAATTTCGGTAAGACTTACCCTGCGGGAATTTCTCTTCTATAGATGCTTTTTCGTCCGTTCGCCCAACTCCTTCATTTTCTTTTTCTGTCCTGCCTTCATCTCCCGGCATACCCTCTCCGACATAAGCAACTTCATGTCCGAGGCATTTTTCGAGATAAAACAGTGCTGCAGCCATATGCTTACAGCGCTCTCCCTGCAATGCATACGGACATGTACAGGAAATATATTTAATATCCCCGTCCATGTCGATATCAAACTCTACTCTGTAATTTTTGCTGCCGCGTACGGTAACACTGTATCCGTATTCCTCAACAGAAAATTTTTTTGCTTTACCGAGTGAAAAATAAGACCTTCCTCTGCTCAGGATCGTGGGACTGAAAAGAT
>CAMYVI010000173.1 GCA_947302185.1 uncultured Lachnospiraceae bacterium | reverse complement strand
CGTCAGGCAATGAGGATGAAGGAAATACCGGAATAACGTCCGGCGTAACGGTCACTACGAATGCGGAAAGCATAGAAATCAGCGAACCCACCGTTAAGCTGTACGGCCTTCTCGGAAGAATAGGCGGAACAGGTCTTCAGTCCATGGCGGTTGCCGGAAAATATATATACACTTATGCCGGACCTAGCGGGCGGTTCTACAGGACGCCTCTGGGAGAACTCAATCCTGTCTCCACGCTGCATACTATGGAGGACGCATATATAATTGACAAAGGAAACGGTATGACTTCAGACGGAACAAATCTGTATCTTACCGGGGCTAATAACATGGTCTATACCGTTCCGATCAGTGCATTCAATGCCAAGAGCGGTCTTAAGTATTCGAAAGCGACAAACATAGGAGTGACACTCAACGGTATATGCTATGATTCCGCCAAAAAAGAGATGTATGGATATCGTAAAGACGACACTGAAAAATTGCTTCGTTTTTATAAGATAGATTTATCTGCACAGAAGAACCGGGCTAAAGCAATCTTTCAAGCTTCCTGGTCTGAAGCGATAAGATATGATCAGGATATGGAAGTAATAGGAAATTACTTTTACATTGTGTCTGATTATCCCGGATCAATGGTCAAAATATCCAAAAGCGGGAAGGTGGTACAGAGCTACAGACTTTCCCAGTACACAGACCGCGGCGCATACACGGGCGAATTTGAAGGAATCGTCGGGCATGGAGACAGGATACTGCTGGCATCTGCATATACCGGCTATCTTTCATCAGATAGTGTCCTGCCCGCAATCGGATCTGTTAATCCTAAGGACAATGTTACTCTCAGACAGGCCAGGACGATCGTCTTCTCAGAAATCGATCCTGTTAAGGATATAACTCCATACGATCCGTATATGCGGGGAGCTGTAGCCATGCAGAAAGCTGTCGTATATGTTAATTGGAATAAAAACACCTTTAAACCTGACGGAACAGAAAAGTATCCGTTCCCGTCTCCGGTCACGGCGTTTAATGCGAGGAAAAATCCGAGATATGAGTATATATTTAAGATAGTCAACCCCGAACTCGATGTAAATGACAGGCCGTTCATGATCATAGGCAATCAAAAGGATGTGACGATCGACCTGTCTAAGGAATGCAGCAACTCAAAAGGGATTATGTCATTGTACATATATAATTCAAGAATTACACTGAGTTCCTCGACAGATTTCAGAATTTCGTATTTAGTTGATTCCGAGGTTAATTATGTTTCCTCTCCGAAGTATTGCAAGAGCGTTATGAATTACGACAAAGGAAACAATTCAAGCAGGTTTAACTGTGCGGGCCAGATGAGCAATGACTTCGGAAGCGCCGGTGCAACTCCGAACGGAAATTATGTGTATAACAGACAGATCGGAAATTTGTCAGGTTCCCCGATTGCATTGCCGAATACCAAAGCGGTCCGTCTTCCGGCGGGAAAAACTTTTCATATCAGTATACTGCTTAAGTCGGATGGAGCGACATATTACGGCAGCGGTTTTGCAATCAGAGGAAAAACGTACCTGACGCTTTTCACCGGTACGGGAGATGCAGCAACGGTTGAGCTTGGCTATGACAGTTCAAAAGACAGCGTTTATATATCCAGAATTCGCAGAAAGTCGGCTAAGTCTGATGAAACAGACTTCAGCCAGGCCGTCTTGAGCGTGAATATGGCGTAAAGGTGTTGCGGCTTCAGACCGAATCGGTTATTCAGTAAGTAAGATGAGGAGAAAAAGGAGATGTATAAGATAAAAGCGGGACTCTGTTTAGCTCTATCTCTTATTATAGCAGTCTTTTCTTTCTCTGCGGATACAGAGGCTTTTGATGAAAAGTCAGAGGATACCTTCTTCGCTGCAGGCGAAGAAGGTGTTTTCAGTGAGGCGGCAGAAGCGCCGAATTCCGAAAACGAAAGCCTGGTTTCTGACCGGACAGAAGCAGTCGATGCATCTGATTCGGAATCCGAGGCGATGATTGGAGAAGGCAATCTGGTAGTCGGCGACAGTGTAAGCGCAAGCTTTGATCCCGCAGCCGGTTCGATCTCTTTTTATTCGAACGGAGGAACTCTATGGCGTGACTGGGCAGACAGAAGCGGGATTTCCGAATCAGCAATAAGGTCTGTTCGGGTTGCAGAGGGAATGGTATATCTGCCGGAAAATTCATCGGGGATTTTTTCTTTGCAATATATGGAGAATATAGCGCTCAATAACTTTGACACGTCACGTGTTACTGATATGAGCGGTATGTTTTATGGTAACAGAGGTCTGTCAGATATAGATGTTATGAGTTTTGATACGTCTCGTGTACAGACAATGAGTAATATGTTTTACGGATGCGAGAATCTGAAGGATATCGATTTGAGCGGCTTTGAAACATCGAATGTAAGAGACATGAGCGGTATGTTCGGAAACTGCGAGAGTCTTACGGAGCTGGATCTCAGTGCTTTTGATACGCAATCTGTTACGAATATGAATCACATGTTTTATTTCTGCTCGGGACTGACCCGACTGGAGATAGGCGGATTTGAAACGAAAGCCGTGAAAAATATGTGTTGGATGTTCAATGGATGTGATGAGCTCAGAACTTTAGATGTTACGGGCTTTGATACATCGCATGTTACGAACATGAGCAGGATGTTTGATGGCTGCGGAAGCCTTGAAAGCCTGGACGTAAGTAATTTCAATACGTCTTCCTGTGGTAACATGTCGGCAATGTTCGGAAGATGTGAAGGTCTTGCCGGTCTTGATCTGAGTAATTTTGATACATCCGCCTGCAGGAACATGTGTGAGATGTTCAACGGATGCCGGGGACTTATCTGTCTGGACTTGTCCGGCTTTGATACAACGCACGTGGAGACAATGAACGGAATGTTCGGAGCATGTACCGGTCTGCAGGAACTTGATATCAGTTCTTTTTCGACTTCCGCATGTAAGGATATGGGAGGACTGTTCAGCGAATGTGAAAGCTTGTGTGAAATCAATGTAACAGGGTTCGACACATCGGAATGCAGAAATATGCACATGATGTTCGGGGGATGTAAGGCGTTGTCGAATCTCGACCTGACCGGATTTAATACATCCGTATGTACGGATATGAGCTTGATGTTCTATTCCTGCGGCGGACTGGCAACACTTGACCTCGGAAGCTTTGATACGTCCGAATGTACGGATATGAGAGAGATGTTCAACGGTTGCAGCAATCTGGCAGAACTGAATCTCGGCAGTTTCGATACTTCTTCCTGCACCAGTATGTTCAGGATGTTCAGAGATTGCAAAAAACTTGCAAGTCTTAATCTTAGCAGCTTCAGAACAACAAAAGTGATGAACTTCAGTTATATGTTTTCCGGATGTGAGAGTCTGGAAAGACTGAATCTCAGCGGTTTTTCGGACAGAGGGCTTCAGAGTGAGTTTGGGGCAGTAGATGTTCTTGATGACTGTGTTAATCTGATGTATCTGAATACGCCGGTGGTAAGCAGTGCTTTCTTTACGCTGCCGGTGGAAATGCATGATGAGGGCGGGAACAGTTATAATATCGTACCGTGCTATGATGAAAGCATTATCTTAACGCGCGAACTGTTGACGCTGGATACGGAAAATTATGATATTTTTCTGTCTCAATCGAGTTTCAGCTATACCGGGGATGAAATAAAGCCTTCTGTGAGTATTAAAACAAAGAAGGGAAAATGGGATCAACTGGAAGAGGGAACAGATTATACGGTTTCCTATGAAAATAATGTTGATGTGGGGACCGCACTTGCAAAGGTGACCGGAATCGGCGTTTTTCAGGGAGAGATAGAAGTTCTGTTTTCGATAACACGAGCGAAGCCGACGCTGAAATTTGCGGAGAATGAGGTTAAGAAGAATCTGACCGATGAGCCATTTGTCAATGAACTGACGAAAAAGACGGACGGTGCAGTATCATTTTCATCCGGTGACGATACAGTTGTAACCGTGAATGAAAGCAGCGGCCTGGTTGATATTGTGGGGCTTGGCACTGCTACGATAACCGTCAGTGCAGAAGAAGGAAAAAATTATACTTCGGGGACTTCAGAGTACACCGTTACGGTTATCGAGAAGAAGACATCCATTGGCGGCTTCACGGTAAAGACAAAAAATAAGGTGTACGAATATACCGGAAAACAGCTCGAACCGTCTCCGGTCGTCTCATCGGACAACGTGACACTGATAGAAGGTTCTGACTATGTCGTCACTTACGAGAAAAATGTAAATGTCGGCGTTGCAAAAGTCATTATCACCGGTAAGGGTAATTATGAAGGAAAGGCGGAGGGTTCTTTCTTTATAATTAACTCTAAAGAACTGGTTCCGGTTTACCGGCTTTTTAACAGGAAAACCGGAGAGCACTTCTATACGACAAGCATGGCGGAAAGGCAGGCTTTGAGCACCGGAAAGAATACGAACTGGAGAACCGAGGGGATTGCATGGTACGCGCCGAAAAAGTCGAGCGAGCCGATCTACAGGCTGTCGAATCCGAATAACGGGTCTGAGCATCATTATACAAATTCGAAAAAGGAGAAAGACTGGCTCGTGGGACTGGGCTGGAGATATGAAGGCGTCGCCTGGTATTCGGATACCAATAAAGTGGTGCCGATCTACCGACATTATCATCCCCGGCAGCGAACCGGGAATCATCATTTTACGACCAGCAAGGGCGAGAGCGACCACATAGTCAAGTATGAGGGATGGAGATATGAGGGCGTTGGTTTTTATGTAAGCAAACCGGGAGGATGAAGGCAGCAATAAGAAAGGTGGTAGGTTGAAGCATTATTTAATACAGGCTGGGGATGTCGAAACATGATATCGGAAATTTGGGGGATGAAACATAATATCCGAAAGAGACTGCCGCAGTTCGCAGTCTCTTTTGTATCGTAGGCGTTTATGGATCTGATAGTCTATTTCTCAGGCTCTTTCAGATTTTTTAAGTGCAGGTAATAAGCCATGTGCCGCAGTGCGGCCAGATCGTCATCTGTTAAACCTTCCGTATTGAGATAGCCGGTTTTCTCTATCCCTAACAGATAATCGGTAGAGATATGAAAAGTGTTGGCGAGTTTGATCAGAATTTCCGGGGAAGGCGCACGTTCGCCCCTCTCGTAATAAGAGACAGTGGACTTGGTGATGTCGAGGGCATCTGCCAGCTGCTGCTGGGTAAGACCGTTCTTTTTTCGTAATTCTTTGAGACGGTTTCCGAATTTAAACAAGATTGTACCTCACGTGTATCGTAAAAGCAGGTAAGCACGATTATAGATTAATACGTGACACTTCCATGCGGACTGTTCACGGATGTGCAGATTCATTGCGGTATAAAATATAAATTCCGTTTCTGTTATTATAAGAGGTGGCAGAGTTGTGGACAAGAAAAATTTATTCTTCTTTACTATAAAGGATATAGACATACACGCATTTTGTATCCCATGTCAGAGAAAAGTATCATTTTGCACATTCATCTCACGACTTAAGTCACGAGAATTCTGCGTCAGAGATTAAACATTTGCTAAATAGAAGGATAGTCTTCCGGGGTTCTCTTGAAGCCGTTTTTTTCTTGCTATATAATAGGAAGCGAAGATTTGAAATTATTATCGGTAAAGGTTTAACATGAATTATATAGTATTAGACCTCGAATGGAACCAATGTCCCTACGGCAAGGCAAAAGAAATTGAAAAACTGCCCTTCGAAATCATCGAGATCGGCGCGGTCAAGATGA